>NZ_JBEYSL010000197.1:0-11319 GCF_040642735.1 Micromonospora sp. NPDC047753
CAACTCGAATTCCTTCAGCGGCAGCTGCACGGCCCCGCCGTCGACTGTCACCACGTGCCGTTCGATGTCCATCCGCACCGGGCCGGCGGCGAGCGTCGGCGCACCCGCCTCGGCCACCTCCGGGCTCTGCCGGCGCAGCACCGCCCGGATCCGGGCGACAAGTTCCCGCGGCGAGTACGGCTTCGTGACGTAGTCGTCGGCGCCGATCTCCAGCCCGACCACCTTGTCGATCTCGCTGTCCCGAGCGGTGACCATGATGATCGGCACGGCGGAGCGCTGCCGCAGTTGCCGGCAGACCTCGGTCCCCGACATCTCGGGCAACATCAGGTCGAGCAGCACGATGTCGGCGCCGGTCCGGTCGAACTCGGTGAGGGCGTCGGTGCCGGTCGCGGCGACCGAAACCTCAAAGCCCTCCTTACGGAGCATGTACGACAAGGCGTCGGAGAACGACTCCTCGTCCTCGACCACGAGAACGCGGCTCAACGGGGATTTCCTTTCCATCTGCTGTCAGACCTGCCGTAGACCAGTCGGACCGGACTCGATCCCAACCGGCGGCAGTGTCGCCAGGAGGTCATCCGGTGGACTGGCGGGCAGCCGGAGGGTGAACGTCGATCCACCACCAAGAGTGCTCGACACCTCGACCCGTCCGCCATGGTTGCTCGCAATGTGTTTCACGATCGCCAGGCCGAGCCCCGTGCCGCCGGTGGCACGCGAGCGGGCCTGGTCGGCCCGGTAGAACCGCTCGAAGATCCGGTCCACGTCGGTGGGGGCGATACCGATGCCCTGGTCGGCGACGGCGACCTCGACGTGCTCGTCGTCGCCCCGCAGGGTCACCCGCACCGTGGTGTCCTCGCCCGAGTAGTTGATGGCGTTCTCCACCAGGTTCGCCACCGCAGTGGCGAGTTGGCTGTCGCTGCCGTACGCGGTCAGGCCACGTTGCCCGTCCACGGTCACCGCGACACCCCGGGCGGAGGCCGTGGTGCGGGTCCGGTCGACCACCTCGGCGATCACCCAGTCCAGCGCGACCGGTTCCGGTGGCGGCTGCGGCTCAGCCCCCTGCAACCGGGTCAGTTCCAGCAACTCCTGTACCAGCCGACCCAGCCGGGTCGACTCGTGCTGGATCCGTTCGGCGAACCGACGGGCGGCCACCAGGTCCTCGGAGAGGTCGGGCGCCGCGGCGTCGGCCGGCTCGGTCGCGTCCAGCAACGCCTCGGCGAGCAGTTGCAGAGCACCGATCGGGGTCTTCAGTTCGTGGCTCACGTTCGCCACGAAGTCGCGTCGTACCCGGGTCAGCCGGTGCGACTCGGTCACGTCGACCGCCTCGACCGCGATGAACCCGTTGCCGAGACCCATTGCCCGCAGGTGCACGCCGAGCGGGTTCTCCCCCGCGCTGTCGCGACCTCGGGGCAGGTCCAGCTCGATCTCGCGTCGCACGCCGGTGCGTCGCACCTGCCCGGCGAGGGTACGGATCAGCGGGTGCGCGGCGATGGAGCCGGGTGTGCTGCCGGTACGCAGCAGCCCCATCGCGCGGGCGGCCGGGTTGATCAGAACGGGGACATCGTCGTTGTCCAGAACCACGACACCGGCCCGGAGGGAGTCGATCGTCCGACGACCGAGCCCGGCCTGCTGCTCGTCGACTATCGCGGGCCTCCCCCTGTTCCAGCGGAAGCTGACGCTCCCCGTCGACGTGGAGCGACCGTCCCGCCTCGGCAGGAACCGGGGCAGCAGCAAGCCGGCGGCCATCCCGGCCACCAACGCCACGGCCACCACGACCGCCACCGCCCACTCCACCCGGCGATCGTAGGGTCATTGTTAACCTGGCTACCACACAGAACGGGACGAACTACCCTCACTTACGGAAGTGTTCACCCCCACGTCTGGCGTCGTTCACCGTGGTTCATCCGGGATCCGTCCACGCGCCCTACCGTTGGCGTCGCACCTGCTCAACCCCCTGCGCCGGCACCCGTCGGCGGCGACCGACCACAGGACGTGATGATGCGCGACGAGTTCCGGGCCGACCTCCAGATCGTCAGCCAACTGCTGGTGGACATGGCGGAGGGCGTCCGCGCCGCCATGCGCCAGGCCACCCGGGCCCTGCTCACCGCCGACCGGCAGGCCGCCGAGACGGTCATCGAGCGGGACGCCGAGATCGACGACCTCTACCGGCACGTCGAGGAGCGGGTCTGTGACCTGCTCGCCCGACAGGCGCCGGTCGCCTCCGACCTCCGGGCGATGATCACCGCGCTGCACGTGGCCGCTGATCTGGAGCGGATGGGCGACCTCGCCGAGCACGTGGCGAAGACCGCACTGCGCCGGCACCCCTCTCCCGCCGTCCCGGCCGAGTTGCGAACGGTTTTCACCGAGATGTCCGAGATCGCCGACCGGATGGCCGTCAAGATCGGTTCGGTGCTGGCGAAGCCCGACGCCGACCTCGCCGGCGAGCTGGACCGCGACGACGACGCCATGGACGAGCTGCACAAGAACCTGTTCGCCGTGCTGCTCGGCGACGACTGGCCGTACGGGGTGGAGACGGCGATCGACGCCACCCTGCTGGGCCGCTTCTACGAGCGTTTCGCCGACCACGCGGTGAACGCCGGCGAGCACGTGATCTACCTGATCACCGGGGAGAGCGCCCCCAGCGGCAACTGACCGGCAGGCAGAGGGCCCCTCACCATCGCTGTCCGCGATGACGAGGGGCCCCCTTTTTGGGTGGCTCAGCTTCTGGTGGCTCAGCGCCCCTGGTTGGCCACCGCCGCGGCGGCTGCCTTCGCGGCGGTCGGGTCGAGGTAGGTGCCGCCCAGGGTGAGCGGACGCAGCTGCGGGTCGAGGTCGTAGCGCAGCGGGATGCCCGTCGGGATGTTCAGCTTGGCGATCGCCTCGTCGGAGATCTGGTCGAGGTGCTTGACCAGGGCGCGCAGCGAGTTGCCGTGCGCGGCCACCAGCACCGTCCGGCCGGCCAGGATGTCCGGCACGATCGAGTCGTACCAGTAGGGCAGCATCCGGTCGACCACGTCCTTGAGGCACTCGGTGCGCGGCATCAGCTCGGTCGGCAGCAGCGCGTAGCGCGGGTCACCCACCTGCGACCACTCGTCGTTGTCGTCGATGGGCGGCGGTGGCGTGTCGTACGACCGGCGCCAGAGCATGAACTGCTCCTCGCCGTACTCGTCGAGGGTCTGCTTCTTGTCCTTGCCCTGCAGGGCGCCGTAGTGCCGCTCGTTGAGCCGCCACGACCGGCGCACGGCGATCCAGTGCCGGTCGGCGGCGTTGAGCGCCAGCTCGGCGGTGCGAATCGCCCGGCGCATCAGGCTGGTGTGCACGACGTCCGGCAGCAGGCTGTGCTCGCGCAGCAGCTCGCCGCCGCGCCGCGCCTCGCCCTCGCCCTTCGCGGTCAGGTCGACGTCCACCCAGCCGGTGAAGAGGTTCTTGGCATTCCAGTCGCTCTCACCGTGTCGCAGCAGGACCAGCGTCCCGACGGTGGGCCCTTCGCTCGCAGTCATGCGGATCATCCTGCCTCAACCGCCCGGCGGACACGCGGGCAGCCGTCGTGACGACCACCACGTGAAAAAGCTGATGACCAGCGAATCCGGCCGCCACTAGGGTTGTAAGGCACGCCAGTCAGATCGGTCATTACTTGCAAGCGGGGCGCCATATGCGGACGATGCGGAGTTGGTTCCGGGAAACCACCGGCGGCCTACCGACCACTTTCTGGTACCTGTGGTCGGGCACCCTGATCAACCGACTCGGCTCGTTCGTCCTCGTCTTCCTCGCCATCTACCTGACCCAGGAACGTGGCTTCTCGGCCTCGCAGGCCGGCCTGGTGATCGGCCTCTGGGGTGTCGGCGGGGCGTTCGGCACCACCGCCGGCGGCACCCTCGCCGACCGGTGGGGCCGCCGGCCGACGCTGCTCACCGCCCACGTGGGCGCGGCGGCCATGATGCTCGGGCTCGGGCTGGCCCGGGATCTCTGGGCGGTGGCGCTGGGCGCGCTGCTGCTCGGCATGTTCGCCGAGGCGGCCCGGCCCGCGTTCGGGGCGATGATGATCGACGTGGTGCCGGCGAAGGATCGGCTGCGTGCCTTCTCGCTCAACTACTGGGCGATCAACCTCGGTTTCGCCTGCGCCGCCGTCCTCGCCGGCCTCGCCGCCCAGGCCGACTACCTGCTGCTGTTCGTGGTCGACGCCGCCACCATGCTGATCACCGCGTTGATCATCTTCAGCAAGGTGCCGGAGACCCGACAGGCCGGCCCCGCCACCGCCGTCACGGCCGCGGCGGCTCCGCGCGGCGCCCTGCGCACCATCCTCACCGACCGGGTCTACCTCGGCTTCGTGGCACTCAACCTGTTCGCCGCGCTGGTGTTCCTCCAGCACATCTCGATGCTGCCGATCGCGATGGGCGACGACGGACTGAGCCCCGCCACCTACGGCTCGGTGATCGCGCTCAACGGCATCCTCATCGTGGTCGGCCAGCTCTTCGTGCCCCGACTGATCCGGGGTAGGAGCCGCTCACACGTGCTCGCGCTGGCGTCAGTGGTGATGGGGGTGGGGTTCGGACTGACCGCGTTCGCCGGCACCCCCTGGTTCTACGGGCTGACAGTGCTGATCTGGACGGTCGGCGAGATGCTGAACTCGCCCTCCAACTCCACGCTGATCGCCGAGTTGTCCCCGGCCGAACTGCGCGGGCGCTACCAGGGTGTGTTCTCCCTCTCGTGGCAGATCGCCGGGGCCAGCGCGCCGATCCTCGGTGGCCTGGTGCGCGAGCACGCCGGAAACGACACCCTCTGGTACGGCTGCGCCGCGCTCGGCCTGCTGACCGCGGTGGCCCACCTGGTGTCCGGGCCGGCCCGGGAACGGCGTGCGGCAGCGCTACGCCACTCCGGCGAGGCACTGGCACCGACGACCGTCTCCCGCGCGGCACAGCCCGCCGAGGCGTGACGAGTGGCGCGGCGGTGCCGGATTTCCTACTGTGCAGGGGAAATAGTTAACAACCTGAACTGTCGGGAGGTCGGGTGCACGCCCTGCGGCGCTGGTGGCACGACACCGCAGGCGGACTACCCGCCACCTTCTGGTACCTCTGGGCCGGCCTGCTGATCAACCGGGCCGGCGCGTTCGCCATGCTCTTCCTCTCGCTCTACCTCACCGACGTACGCGGCGCGAGCGAGGCGCTGGCCGGCACCGTGGTCGGCGCGTACGGGGCCGGCGGGGCGGCCGGCGTGCTGCTCGGCGGGGTGCTCGCCGACCGGTGGGGCCGCCGGGCGACCCTGCTCGCCGCGCACCTGGCCACTGTCGGCCTGATGGTGGCGCTGGCCTTCACCCGGCCCCTGCTGCTGATCGCCGTGCTCTCCGCGCTGATCGGCGTGGTCCACTCGATGCCCAGCCCGGCGTTCGTGGCGGCGATCGTCGACGTGGTGCCCGCCGAACGCCGCTCGCGCGCGTTCAACCTCCAGTTCTGGGCGTTCAACCTGGGCATGGCGGTCGCCTCGCTGCTCGCCGGGGTGCTGGCCGAGGCGAGCTTCACCGCGCTCTTCCTGGTCGACGCGGGCGCCACACTGACCGCCGCCGCCGTGATCGCCTGGAAGGTGCCCGAAACCCTGCGGCTGGCCCGGCCAGCGGCCGGCCCCACGCCCACCACCAGCGCGGCACCGAAACCCGTCCGGGCCCGTCGGCCTGGACTGCACACCGCGCTCACCGACCGCACCTTCCTGGTCTTCGTCGGGCTCACCTTCGTGCTGGCCGTACTCACCATGCAGACGTCGACCATCATGCCGCTGGCCATGCGCGCGGACGGCCTGGGCCCATCGGCGTACGGGCTGGTGGTGGCGCTCGGCGGCGCGCTGATCGTGGTCGGGCAGTTGTTCGTGCCCCGGCTGATCGACAGGCACCGCAAGGATGTGGTGCTGGCCGCCTCCACGGCGCTGCTCGCGCTCGGTTTCGGGGCGCTCGCCATCGCCGACGAACTGGCCATCTACCTGGGTGCCGCAGTGGTCTGGACGGTCGGCTCTATGCTCGCCGCCCCGCCCAACGCGCAGATCAACGCGGACCTGGCGCCACCGCAGCTACGAGCCCGCTACCAGTCGGTCTTCTACCTGACGTTCCCCGCCGCGGCGTTCGTCGCGCCCACCCTCGGCGGGGTGAGCCTCCAGCACCTCGGCGACCGGCACTGGCTGATCGTGGGCGGGCTGGGTCTGCTGGCCGCGCTCGGACACCTGCTCGCCGGACCACCCCGGGAGCGGCACGTCGCCGGGCTGCGCCGGGCTGTCGACCCAAAGCCGACAACCGACGCGGACCGCGTACCGATCGGATGACCGACGCAAAGCGCCCACCACGTCCCTGAGGTCGTGGTGGGCGCTCGAAGGCGGGGCCGGCGGCGGCGGGCAACACTCACCCCCGTAAGCATCGCCCGCTCACGCCGCCGGTCCAAACAGGTGGGAACCGTCCCCCAACGGTTGTTCCACCCGTCCCCTCGCGCCTCGTCTGGTGCGCGGATCTGATCGATCCGCCGCTCCCCCGAACGTTTCCAAACGTGGCGCGGTGCAATAAAGCTAGTTCGCCCGGATTCTGGATTCAACCCAGAACGGCTGTCTCGCCGGTCACAACTGGCGAGTATCCGCTGCTCCAGCCTCGTCCGTTGGCAACAGCCGGGTACCCATCGGCCATTCCCGCAAACACCTCAACCGTCTTCCCGATCGGGTGACTCGGTCCGGAAGAAGCTGCTCTGACGGCCGTTCCGCAACTGTTCCTGATAAATCAGGTTCAGCCGCCGCAGGTCAAACGTGTAGAACCACTCCTCCCAGGTGATCTCGCGAATCCGGCTACTTTCCCGGTATCCGGGAATGTTGAAGGTCAACACACCCGCACGGCCATCCCGCTCGGTGCCGGCGATGGTCGCCGGCTTGGCCCCACGTTCCCGGGCCCACCGCTGGATCACCTCGTGGTTCGCCGTGATCAAACTCCGTCCCGGCCGCTCTGGCCGGTCCGTGATCGACGAGATCACCTGCGAACTGCGGACCGACCGCCCCGTACCCCGTCCGGTCCGGATCCCGCCGGCCGCCGTCCCGCCGCCGGCCGACGGCGTCAACGTGCGCTTGGCCGCCGCGCTCTTGGCGGGTGCGGTGCGCTTCGCTGTCGTACGCTTCGCCGCCGCGCTCTTGGCCGGTGCGGTGCGCTTCGCTGCCGCGCTCTTGGCCGGCGTCGCGCGCTTCGCTGCCGGCCGCGCCGGTGCCTTCTTCGCCGGCGCCTTGCGCGCGGGCGCCGTACGCGCCGTCGCTGTCTTGCGGGCCGCCGTGCTCTTCCGCGCCGCGGCGGCCTTCCGGGCGGCCGTGGTCGTGCTCGCAGCCGTGGTCCTGCTCGCAGCGGTGGTCCTGCTCGCAGCGGTGGTCCTGCTCGGCGCCGTGGTCTTGCGGGCGGCCGTCGACGTCGCCGCTGTGGTCCTCTTAGCGGCGGTCGCCTTCTTCGCAGGTGCCCTCTTCGCCGCCGCCGTCGACTTCCGCCCGGCCGTCGCCTTCGTAGCGGCGGCCCGCTTCGCGGGCGCGCTCTTGTTCGCCGGCGCGGCCTTCGCGCGGCTCGACGCCGGCCTGGCCGCCGACTTCCTGGTGGCGGCGGCACGACCCGCCGACGCCCTGGTGCCGGCAGCCCGGCCCGACGGGCCCGTGCTGCTCCGACCCGCTCCGGCCCGCATCGAACGCACCAACTGTTTCACCAGCTCCGGCTTGCGCAGAGCGGAGATCCCGGATACCCCGCGTTTGCGCAGCTGGCCACGGATGTCATCCACCCGCATCCGGGAAATCTCCGACTCGGAGACTCCGGGCGTACCCGGCGTCTGATTGCCGGCCTGTCGCTTCGTCCTGGTCGCAGTCGCGCCGCGACCTGAGCTGTTCCGCTGAGCCATGGGACGCTCCGCTCCTTGGCACTCCGTCATCGGCGCGCGGGGGTCCCTTGCCGCACCGCGCGGAGCGGCATACCCGTCAGGAGCACTCCGAACCACCGCCAACTCGCCGTAGCGCCCTTGCCCGCGCCGATCTTGCGTTTTCGGTCGCGGAAAAGCGAGGAATGCCCCCTACGCCGGGACAGTAAGTGCAAGATCGCGGCTGGACCCCCTCGATCATGGAGTTGTGGTGCGCGTTTTGGTGTGATGCGAGGACTTTGTCACCCACCACAGCTCCATGATCGGCTGGGCGGGGCGGGGCGCGGTGCGGCGGGGCGGGGCGGGGTGCGCGGGGCGGGGCGGGGTGCGGTGCGGTGCGGTGCGGTGCGGTGCGGTTCGGCGGGGGTGGGGTCAGGTTGGGTCGGGGGCGGGGGCGGCGTTGGAGGGCTCGAAGAGGTGGGCGAAGGCGGCCAGGTTGGCTGTCGACTCGCCCCGCTTCACCCGCCACTCGTACTCACGCCGGATCGAACTGCCGAAGCCGATCTCCAGCATCGTGTCGAACGACTCGTCGGCGTACGTGAGCACCGCGCCGAACAGTCGGTCCAACTCGTCGGCGTCCACGCCGGCCGGGTTGACCCGACCGGTCAGGTACACGTCACCGACCGCGTCGGTGGAGAAGGAGACGCCGTACATCCGGGCGTTGCGCTGCAACAGCCAGGCCCACAGCTCCTCACGGCGCTCGTCCGGCTGGCGCATCACGAACGCCTCGATCCGCAGCGCGTGCTCGCCGACGATCAGGTTGCAGATCGTCTTGAGTTTGTGGGTGCCCGGCAGCGTCACCGCGTACGAACCGGGGCCGGTCGACTCCCAGGCCAGGTCCCGCTCGGCGCAGACCGATTCGATCAGGGTCGCAAGATCGCTCTTCGGGCTCACCGGACCCACTCTACGACCGACTCGGCTCACGCACCGGGTGACAATCGGGCCCCGGGGGTCACCAGGAGCAGGAGAGCGCCGGGTCACCCGCCAGGTCGGCCGCCAGCCGGGCTCGGTGCCCGGCGATGGCCTCCCCGTAGACCCCGAGCAGCCCGGCGACCGTGCGTTCCCAGGAGAAGTGCCGGGCATGCTGCTCGGCACCTCGGGCCAGCACCGACCGCAGCGCCCGGTTCGGCAGCAGGCTACCCATCGCACGGGCCCAGTCGACCGGGTCGTGACCATCGATCAGTACGCCACTGACCTGGTCCCGCACGGCGGTGACCAGTCCTCCGACGGCGGCGGCCAGCACCGGCGTACCGCAGGCCTGCGCCTCCAGGGCGACCAGCCCGAACGACTCGTTGTGCGACGGCACCGCGACCAGGTCCGCCGCCCGGTACAGGGCCGGAAGGTCGTCCCCGGTGAGCGGCGGCAGGAACCGCACCCCGTCGCTGACGCCGAGCTTGGCGGCCAACTCGATCAGGGCGGTCGGCCGATCCAGCCCACTGCCGCTGGGTCCGCCGCAGATCACCACCGTCACCTGATCGGCCAGCGCCGGATCGCGCTCCCGCAGCGCGGCGATCGCGCGGATCAGCACGTCGGGGGCCTTGAGCGGCTGGATCCGACCGACGAAGGCAACCACGTACCCGTCGACTGGAAGCCCCAGCCGGCGACGGCCCTGGCGGGCGGCCGCGGACCTGTCACCCGGTGCGGGCCGGAACCGGGCCAGGTCGACACCCGGCTGCACGACGGACACCCGGGTCGGGTCGGCGTCGTACCGGTCGAGCAGGTCGCTGGCCTCGACCCGGGTGTTGGCGACCAGCCGGTCCGCCTCGGCGACGACCTGTTCCTCGCCGATGACCCGGGCCTTGGGCTCCGGCCGGTCCCCGGCGGCGAGCTGGGCGTTCTTGACCTTCGCGAGGGTGTGCGCGGTGTGCACCAGCGGCACCCCCCAGCGCTCCTTGGCCAGCCAGCCGACCTGGCCGGAGAGCCAGTAGTGGGAGTGGATCAGGTCGTAGTGGCCGGGCGGACGGGACGCCTCGGCGCGCAGCACCCCGGCGGTGAAGGCGCAGAGCTGGCCGGGCAGCTCCTCCTTGGTGAGGCCCTCCAGGGGGCCGGAGGTGATGTGTCGAACCTGCACGCCGGGCGCCATCTCGACCACCGGGGGGAGGTCACCGGAGGTGGCCCGGGTGAAGATCTCCACCTCCACGTTGGCCTCGGCGAGACGCCGGGCGACTTCGAGGATGTAGACGTTCATCCCCCCTGCATCACCCGTGCCGGGCTGATGCAGGGGGGAGGTGTGTACCGACAGGGTCGCGATGCGGCGAGGCCGGGGCCACGGTTGGGCACCTCGCTGACGCCCGACACCGGTGTGCATTTCCGCCACATCCGCTCCTTCTTCACGGTTGATGCCGTCTCGCACGACCGGCGCTTCTCGGTCAACCTGTACGCCGGACGTCATCTTCCCCATCGGGCTCCGGAAATTCCCCGGCGCGGCCCCTCGGCGTGACGGACCTCATCACCGAACACGCGCCCATGACTGCCGCACGCCCGGTCGGGGCGGGTCGTACGCCCGCTGTGACAATGTCGGGATGACCTCAGTCGCCATCGTCACCGGAGCGTCCAGCGGGATCGGCGCGGCCACCGCCCGCCGGCTCGCCGCCGAGGGCTTCCACGTGCTCGCCGCCGCCCGCCGCGCCGAACGGCTCACCGAGCTGGTCGCCGACATCACCGCCGCCGGCGGACAGGCCACCGCCGTGACCTGCGACGTCACCTCGGACGAGTCGGTGGCCCGGCTGGCCGAAGCCGCCGCCCAGGCACCCGGGCCGGTCACCCTGCTGGTCAACAACGCCGGCGGAGCACGCGGGCTGGACCCGGTGGAGTCCGGCTCGGTCGCCGACTGGCAGTGGATGTACGACGTGAACGTCCTCGGCACCCTGCGGGTCACCCAGGCGCTGCTGCCGGCGCTGGAAGCCTCCGGCTCCGGCACCATCGTGGTGGTCTCCTCCACCGCCGGCCTGACCGTGTACGAGGGCGGGGGCGGCTACACCGCCGCGAAGCACGCGCAGACCGCCATCGCCGGCACGCTCCGCCTGGAGCTGTGCGGCCGGCCGCTACGGGTCATCGAGGTCGACCCGGGCATGGTGAAGACCGACGAGTTCGGGCTGGTCCGCTTCGAGGGCGACGCGGAACGGGCCGCAGCCGTCTACGCCGGGGTGCCGGGGCCGCTGGTCGCCGAGGACGTCGCCGACTGCATCGCCTGGTGCGCCACGCGTCCCGAACACGTCAACATCGACCGGCTGGTGGTCCGGCCTCGGGCCCAGGCCGCCCAGCACAAGGTGCACCGGATCTAACAATGCTGCGTGAGGGGTGAGCCCGGTTCGCGAGCGGTGAGCCGGGTGTGCGCGCCCCGCAGTCGCGAATGGACCGCGCTGATCAATCTCGGTCGGACGGCGGAGTTCACCCGGGCCATCGAAGAGGCGTCGGCGGC
>NZ_JBEYSL010000198.1:0-11207 GCF_040642735.1 Micromonospora sp. NPDC047753
GCACCCGCCGCACCAGGGCACCGGACACCCAGCCGGCCCCCGGAGACCGCACATGGAACTCCAGCACGTTGTCGTCGTTCGGGGCGTTCGCCACCGAGTAGTTGCGCCACACCCGGGGGTGGTAGCGCGGCGCCTCCAGGCTCACGTACTGCCCCGCCTGCCAGCGCAGCGGATGCTGCAACGCCCGGCAGGTCAGCACGGCGGTGTCCGGGCCGTACCGCTCGTGGGTCAGCACCTCGGCGTGCCAGAACGGCGGGTCGTCGTCGGAGGCGGCACCGGCAACCATCAGGGCGGCGATCGCCGCGTAGGCCTCCCGCCACGCCTGGTCGTACTCCAGGTTCCAGCCGTCGCCGGCGGTGCTGCGCAGCGCGTCCAGCAGCGCGACGCCCATCGTGGCGTAGTGCCGCTCGTCGACGTGGTACTTGCGGTGGTCGCGGCCCAGCGCCCGGAGGAACTCGTCGAAGCTCTCCGGGTCGTCCACCGTGTGGATCGCCGTGATGATCGCTTCGAGTAGGCGGTCGCCCTGGCCGGTCATCTGCACCGGGAAGAGTTGCCGCAGGGCGGGGTCGAGCAGGAACAGCCGAGCGTAGAAGTGACCGCTCAGCCGGACCCGGTCGTCCTCGACCAGGGCCCAGCTCTCCTTCAGCAACCGCGCGAGGTTGTCCACTGACGCTCCTTCTCCAGACGGCAACGGATCGGGCGCTCATAGAATCTCCACGGAGCGTGTCGACTGGTCGCACAGAATGTGCGATCGGCTCACGGTGGCCGGTCGGCCGTGTCACCTGTGCCGTACGTCGGGCAGAGTGGTGCGGTGACCGTTGAGCTGACCCGCCCGGTGTCCCGCCGACTGCTGGGCACCGAGACGCTGCTGGTCCTCGGCCTCTCCCTCGGCCAGTCCGCGATCTACGCGGTGGTCTCGATCATCGCGAAGTTGACCGCCGACGGTCCGCTCTCCAAGCAGACCGCCTCGCTGAACACCTCGGCGTCGGCCCGCCCCTGGCTGGACCTCACCTACCAGCTGCTCGGCATCGTGTTCGCGCTGCTGCCGGTGCTTCTCGCCGTACACCTGCTCACCCGTGACCCCGGCGACCCGGCGCGGACCCTCGGCCTGGACGCACGGCGGCCCGGCCAGGACGTGGCGCGCGGTGCCGGCCTGGCGGCGCTCATCGGCCTACCCGGGTTGGCGCTGTTCTGGGTGGCGGCCCACCTGGGTCTCAACGCCACGCTGGTGCCGGCCGCGCTGCCGGACATCTGGTGGACGGTTCCGGTGCTGATCCTCGCCGCCGTGCAGAACGCCGTGCTGGAAGAGGTGATCGTGGTCGGTTACCTGGTCACCCGGCTGCGTCAGCTCCAGTGGCGGCTGGCCGCGATCATCGCGGCCAGCGCGCTGCTGCGCGGCTCGTACCACCTCTACCAGGGCTTCGGCGCGTTCGTCGGCAACGCGATCATGGGCGTCGTGTTCAGCCTCTTCTACCTGCGCACCCGGCGGGTGATGCCGCTGATCATCGCGCACACCCTGCTCGACGTGTTCGCCTTCGTCGGCTACGCGCTGCTGCCCCGGGAGTGGTTCGACTGGCTCTGACCCGTCAGCGCCGGTCGGGTCGGTAGACGGCCACCGTCCGGGCCGCGAGCCGGTCGGCCGCCGCCGCATCACCCAAGGCCGCCGCGAGCACCGCCGCGCCCGGCAGCAACCGGGCCACCAGCCGCAACGCCACCCAACCACCGGCCTGAGCCGTGAGCGGCGCGGCCAACCGCCAGGCCGCCTCCGCCGCCCGCGGCCACGCCCCCTCGACCGGGTCACCAGCGCTCTCGGCGGCGGCCAGAGCCGCCGCCGCGCTCGCCCGATCCGGGTGCACCTGGGTCAGCACCAGCAGGTCGACGGCCCGGTCGGGATGCGTCGGATCCTTGCCGTACGCAGCGGCCAGGTGCAGCACCAGCTCCGAGTGCGTCCACAGCACAGCAGCCAACTCGGCCAGCGGCGCGAAGAAGCCGGCCAGCGCGGCGGTCGCCCCACCAGCACCCGCCGAGCGGACGAACCGCCGGGCCGCCAACCGGGCCAGGCCGTCCGCCGAGGCGTCCGGGTACCTGTCGCGCAACCCAGCGGCCCACCCGGCCGCGCCGGGCCCGAACGTCCGCACCGCGGCAAGAGCCAACAGCTCCGGTGCGAAGCCAGGGTGGTCGAGCACGCGCGCGGCGACCGCGCGCAGCTCCGATTCCGGGGTACGCCCCAGAGCCGGCTCAACCTGCCGCACGGCGGGGTCTGCCGGGGTCAGCTGCTGCTCGGCGGGTGCCGTCTGCGGCCTGACCACGGGTTCGGGGGCGGGCTTTGTCGGCGGGATGCTCTTGGTCGGCGGAGTGCTCTTTCGTGGGGTGGCCGCGCGCCTGGTGGTCTTTGCGGCTCTGGCCGGGGCCGTTGGCGTGATGGTGCTCGCCTCGCCGGTGGTGCTCGCGGCCTTTGTAGGTTTCGCGGCGCGCTTGCGGGGCGTCGGCGTGGCCGGGGTCACCTCGGCGGGCGTGTCGGCTGCCTGCCGATGGTCAGCCCTGCGAACAGGGGCGGTCCGAGCCTTCGGCGGTGGCGATGCGAGGCCGGTTGCTGGGCTCGGTTGGTCGCCGGTCGGCTGCTCCGAGTGCTCCGGCTGCTCCGGCTGCTCCGGCTGCTCGGCGTTGGTGTCGGTGGTCAGTTCGGCCGGCGCTCGCCGAGGCTGTCGAGGCAGGGGGCGGTCCGGCTCCGGTGGTTGGAAGAGCACCGCCGGTGCGGCCTTGGCCCGTCGAGGACGCTGGCTCGCCGGACTCGCGGCCGGCGGCGCCGCCGACTCGGGCCCCACCGTCTCGGTGGGCTCCTCGGCCACGACCGGCGGCGTGAACGTGGCCCGTGGAGAACGCCGACGCGCTCGTTCAGCAGGCTCTCGACGGGTCGACTCGCTGGGCGGCTGCTCCTGCATATCGATGGAGCGTAGTCCCGATCACGCCGGCGCACAGCGTGGAAACACGGGGGCGGACGGACCCTGGTGGGCGTACCCCGGAAGTCGTTTTGCTCCCGGTGGGTGGTGACCTGTATCCTCGGGCGCGGTGGTCTGAGGATCACCGGGGAGACTTCGCCTAGTCTGGTCTATGGCGCCGCACTGCTAATGCGGTTGGGGTCTTAAAGCCCCTCCCGGGTTCGAATCCCGGAGTCTCCGCGCGAAAGCCAGGTGTGTATGCTGGCTGAGCACGAGCGCCCGTAGCTCAATGGATAGAGCATCTGACTACGGATCAGAAGGTTAGGGGTTCGAGTCCCTTCGGGCGCACCACTTGAGCAGGGAATATAGCCAATAGGCTATATTCCCTGCTTTCGTATGGGCGTACGTGTCGGACGCGGTTGTTCTGCTCGCCCGTCGGCCTGGGCGATCCGGGCGAGGAATCGTGACGCCCGGCGCGAGATGAGTACGCGTGCGCATGGCAGGCGCTGCCGCAGCGACCAGAATTCCCTCCATGCGAACGCGAATCATGATCGCTCTGGCCGCGGTCGGCCTGGGTGGGCTGATGGCCACCACCGGTTGCTCGTTCCGGGAGGACATCTGCGCTGGTGGTGAGTATCCGGCGATCGCGGTGGGCGGGCAGGGCGGCAGCGCCTGCTTCCCGGATGGGCAGGAGCCGACCCCGCCGTACGTCCGCTACCCGGAGGGCAAGATCCCGCAGCACGTCGACGACGAGTGGGACGTCTACTGGCGCAGCCACGGCATCGATGAGAACAACAACATCATCGATACCTGAACCGGGCACCCGGAGGGTCGTCGCCCGGCAGAGGAGCGCCGGTGCGAGTCCCTGCGGTCGTTCCGCGGACAGTATCCGGTCCCGCAGCAGATCCGATCTTCCTGATCGAACCTGTGCGGGACCGGATTGCCTGTCTCGTACTACCCGACTGCCGGGGTGATCGAATGATCAGCCGAAGCAGTTGGGCACCGGCGGTGAGCTGGGGGTGCAGTTCGTGGGCCGGTTGCCGCTGATGGCGGTCTTCTGGTCCACGGTGACCTGGCCGCCGTCGTTGAAGATGCCGCCGGGTGCCAGGGTGGAGATGTTGTCGGTGACCTTGCTTTCGGTGAGGGTGAACGTGGCGTTGTTGTAGATTCCGCCGCCCTGGGAGCTTGAGCCGATGGCCCGGTTCCGGTCGACGTGGGTGCGGCGCAGGACGACGGTGCCGCTGCCGTTGTAGATGCCACCGCCGTGTTCGATGGTGCTGTTCGTGCTGGCGACGTTCTCGCTGATCCAACTGTCTTCGGCCACGAACTGGCCGATCTGGTTGAAGACGCCGCCGCCACGTTGGCCGGCTTCGTTGTGGTGGACCTTGCCGTGCCTGAGGTTGAAGACGCCGTCGGAGAAGATTCCGCCGCCTTCGCTGCCGGCTCGGTTGTCGTTGACCTCGACGTTCTTCGCCTCGGTGGTGGAGTTGATACCACCGCGGATGCCACCGCCGCGGAAGCCCGCGGTGTTGTTGTCCAGGTGGACGTTCTCGAGCACTGCGGTGCTGCTGTTCGACAACCCGCCACCGGCGCCACCGATGGGCAGGATGTTGACGACCCCGATCGTGTTGTTGTAGCTCAGCCGGGTGTTCTGCACTGTGAGGTTGCCGTTGTTGAAGATGCCTCCGCCGTCGAACACCGCGCTGTTGTTGCTGATGGTGCTGCTGTCGTCCCACTTCTTGTCGCGGTCCTTGCCGTCCCGGTCCTTGTCGTGGCCGTTCCCGCCGAGGATCCGCGTGACGCCGAAGTTGGCGATGCCACCACCCGGGCCGTTCGTGTGGTTGTAGACCACCTTGGTGTTCTCGATGGTGGCCCTGCCGCCGACGTCGATCCGGATGCCACCGCCGCCCTGGCCGAGCCCGCCGTCGGCCAGGCCGCCCTTGATGGTGGCGTCGCGTAGCGTCAGGTCGCCGCCGGTTCCGACCTCCAGGATCCGGAACGGGGTGGCGTTGGCCGCGCGGACGATCGTGGATCCGTTTCCGTCGATCACGACCTGCTGGGTGATGATCGGCAGGCCGACCGCGCCGAAGGGCACCGGCGGCTGGGGCGCCGACCTGTTGAGCGTGTAGGTGCACTTCTCGGCGAGCCGGAGCTTCGCCCCGGAGCTGGCGTTCGCGCGGACGATCGCCGCGATCAGCTCGTCGGCGTTGCAGGGTACGGACCGGAAGTCGTCGCCCCGGCTGTCCCGATGGTCGCCGTCCTCCTTGTGCTCCTTGCCGTCGCGACCGCCCCGGTCCTTGCCGTTGCGGTCGTCGCCGCTGCCCCGATTACTGTCGGCGAGGACCTGGCTTCCGGCATTCGAGGGGGTGCCTCCGTGCTTCCCGGCCGCTCCGCTCATCCCCGCCGGGGTGAAGGCGGCCAGACCGACCACTCCGGTCAACCCGGCCACCCCGGCGAGGAGCCAGCGTGCCCGGCGCCTCCTCGACAGCGGGGCTTGAGCTGCCGCTACTTCGCTCATCTTCGGGTGTGGATAGTTGGACATCGAGCTACCTAGCCCTTCTCCGGACACCAGGTTCCGCACGTCGCATTAGGTGCAGAGGGCAACAAATCGGTTGTCGCCACCAAGGCGAAGGTAGTCGAACGATCTTCATGTCAAGGGTACTTATGCGAAAAAAGCCTACATTCGGCCTACGCGTCACCAGCGCCCCAGCAGTCCCACCGTGCACTTCTGTTCCGTCGACACCCTCCCGCCGCCGCGCCGGCCTGGGTGCCTGGGTTTCTGGCGCTTGACGTGGGCCGGATCAGCGACAAGAATTTACATGAATCGCTGTTAGCGTTAACAATCCGTCCCAGTGCTGCGGCGGCATCGTCATGTCGATGCGGCGATGGTCGCGACGGCCTGACCCCTCGGTCAGCACTGCCACTGCAGGGGAGAAATCTATGCGAACCAGGGCAAGATGGCTCGCGGCGACCGCCGCGCTCGGTGTCGTCCTCGCCGGGGTGCTGACCTCGACCGGCCCGGCCAACGCCGAATCCAACGGCGGGGTGCGGGTGATGCCTCTCGGCGACTCCATCACCGAGGGCACGCAGGTGCCGGGCGGGTACCGCATCGGGCTCTGGCAGCGACTCGTCAACGGGCGGTACACCGTGGACTTCGTCGGGTCGCAGTTCAACGGGCCTGCCAGTTTGGGTGACCACGACCACCAGGGGCATCCCGGCTGGCGCATCGACCAGATCGACGCGAACATCGTCGGCTGGCTGAACACCCAGCGGCCGCAGACAGTTCTGCTGCACATCGGCACCAACGACATCCTGCAGAACTACAACGTGAGCACCGCGCCGAACCGGCTCTCCACCCTGATCGACCGGATCACCACCACAGCTCCCAACGCGGAGGTGTTCGTCGCGCAGATCATCCCGCTCTCCAACAGCAACCAGAATGCGGCCGCCCGCACCTTCAACGCGGCGATCCCGAGCATCGTGCAGAGCAAGGTGAACGCCGGCAAGCGGGTACGCCTGGTCGACATGTACAGCGCACTCACCACCGCCGACCTGATCGACGGCGTCCACCCCACGGCCGGCGGTTACGACAAGATGGCTGCCCGCTGGTACAGCGCGCTGCAGGCGGTGCCCGGCAGCATCGGCGACCCGGGAAGCGGCGGCGGGCAGCAGACCACTGCGATCGTGGGTGCCCTGTCCGGTCGCTGCGTCGACGTCCCCGGCTCTTCCACCACCAACGGCACGCAGGTGCAGTTGTGGGACTGTCACGGCCGCACCAACCAGCAGTGGACCTACACGAGCAGCAAGACGCTGACCGTGTACGGCAACAAGTGCCTCGACGCCGCCGGCTACGGCACCTCGCCGGGCACCCTGGTCACCATCTACGACTGCCACGGCGGAACGAACCAGCAGTGGAACGTCAACGCCAACGGCACCATCACCGGGGTGCAGTCCGGCCTCTGCCTCGACCCGTACAACGTGGGTACGGGCAACGGCACCAAGCTCGTCCTCTGGACCTGCACGGGCCAGGCCAACCAGCAGTGGAGCCGCCGATAGCTCGCAGGGTCGCGGCGGGTGGTCGGATCGTGGGTGATCCGACCACCGTCGCCTGCGCTACCCCTTGGCCGTCGCGCGTCAAAGGCGCCACGTGTCGGTGAGTGTGATGCCGACCAGGACGCCTACGGTGACGAGCACGACGAGGACCGTCGCCAGCGTGGTCAACGCGGGCGTGGTGGCGATCAGCAGTGCCAGCCAGGCCAACCGGGACGGTGGGAGTTGGCCGAGCAGCACGTACTCGGAGTCCATCCGTCCGAGCATGAACAGCACCGGCCTGCCGACGATGAGGATGAGCCAGGTCGCGGGCGTGGTGCCGAGGGGTTCATGGAGAACGAGGTCCACCCCGGCCGAGGTCGCGATGATCCCGGTTATCACGACGGCGTAGACGTAGGGCGCGAGGCGCACCGCCTGCCGCAGACTCTGGTGTGCGGAGGGCAACGCCCGAACGACCGTGATGCCTGTGAGTCATATTGATGCCTCAGGGACATCACGCTCGCCGTAGTCGGGGGCGGGTCCGAGCGGTTGCCGTCGTCGGTACATCAGCCGTCTGCTGACGTCGGGCGGCGTTGCACCGGCCGGCGCCTGCACCGAAGGCGCAACGGTGGCCGTGCCGTACGGCGCTGTCTACGTCTTCTGGGCCTCGAAGCGGTAGGGGGCCCAGCTGCGACGAGGCGGCAGCCCCGGTCGTGGCCGACTGATGGACAGCATCGACGGGATTCGGTGGGCGGACGATAGGCTGCGGCCGGCGTCGGAGTGACCTAGGGGGACGGGTGATGGGCGGATCGGTTCGCGCTGTGGTCGCGGTCTGCGGGCATCCGGCGTGAGCGGCGGGCTCCGTCCCGGTGACCCGGCACGCCTCGGTGGGTACGAGGTGCTCGACCGGCTCGGTGACGGGGGCATGGGCAGTGTCTTCCTGGCCCGGTCGCCGCAAGGGCGGCGGGTGGCGGTCAAGGTCGTCCGTGCGGACCTCTCGCACGACGAGGAGTTCCGGGGTCGGTTCCGTAGTGAGGTGAACCGCGCCCGCCAGGTTCCACCGTTCTGCACGGCCGAGGTTCTCGACGCCGACCCGGACCATGACCCGCCCTACCTGGTGGTGGAGTACGTCGAGGGCCCCAGTCTGGCCCAGGTGGTTCGGGAGCAGGGCCCGCTGGGAGGGGCGCACCTGCACGGCATCGCGGTCGGGGTGGCCACCGCGCTCACCGCCATCCACGGCGCCGGGGTGATCCACCGCGACCTCAAGCCGGCGAACGTCCTGGTCGCACCGGGTGGGATCAAGGTCATCGACTTCGGCATCGCCCGAGCCTTCGAGGCGACGAGCCAGCACACCCGGACCAACCAGATGGTCGGGACCGTCTCGTACATGGCTCCGGAGCGGTTCGACACGGCTTCCGGCCGTCCGGCGGGCCCGGCCGCGGACATCTTTGCCTGGGGGGCCCTGGTCGCCTACGCCGCGACCGGCCGCAGCCCGTTCGGGGGCGACTCCCCTACCGCGACCGCGATGCGGATCCTCACTCAACCACCGGACCTGACCGGGCTCGGTGGGCCGTTGCGGGATCTGGTCTCCCGCGCATTGGAGAAGGACCCAGCTGCCCGGCCCACGTCCCGGGAGTTGCTCGACGGGCTGTTGACCGCAGCGTCTCCGGTGGGTGCCGGCGATCCGGCCCAACTCCTGGGCGCGACGCCACCACGTGTGTCGCCCGCTGCCGGTGGTGATCAAGGCGTGCGGTCGACGACATCGGGTCCGGCCAAGGCCGGCCGCGCGGATCCACGCCGGCGTGGCTGGCTCACCGCGTTGGGGGCGACCGCCGCGGTGGTCGCGGTGCTGGTGCCCGCTTTCCTGTTCGGTCCGCAACTGTTGAGTGGGCAGTCCAAACAGGATCGAACCGGCTCGACGCCGAGCGGTAGCCCGGCGACGACCGGGCCGGCGGCCACGGCGTCCACGCCCGCGTCGGGCAAGCCGTCCGCCTCACCGTCGGCCAGCGTGGACCCGGCCCAGGCCATGCTGGCCGGTCAGCGGCGAGTCCTGCTGCACGTGGTGGAGATCGACCGTGACCTGTCGCTGCCGTCTCACGGCGAGGTCGAGGTCGGCAACGGAACCGGCAAGGATGCGCTCTTCGTACTCGAACCAGTCGGTGTCGACTACATGATCAAATCGGTCAACCCGGAGATCGCCCACCGACCGTGCCTCGGGGTCAAGGTCGATTCGGAAGGGTACTCGGCGCTGGTCGGAGCCGACTGTCGGCCGAGCAAGGCAACGTTGTTCACGTTGTACCGTGACGGCAAGGACGACAAGGGGCGCCCCGCCTACGCCATCATCAACGACGAGCACGGCCCGGTGCAGTGGAGCCCGACCAAGAGCGAGATCTTCGTCGAGTTTCTCGGCGACGCCCCGCTGAACACGACGTTCAGCCTGGTCGATCGAGGCGCGGTCTGACTCGGGGGTTCCCCGGCCCCCGCGGACCGGCCCACCCGGTGGGCCTTGACTTACATGGCGATCGGTCCTTACCGTCGCCGCGCCATCGCTCCTGCCGGCCGACCCGTCAGGCGGAATTCACCGGCACCGTCAGTGAGCCATCGGCAATGGGCGGTCGTCGATGTTAACGCGCTCGCAGGGCCTCCTCAAGGGCCTCGCGGTGGTCCTGGCCGGGGATCTGGGGCGATGCCTGCGGGAATGCGGTTCAAGTCGTTTCACCTCAAGATCCGCAGGTTGACAGCGGTAGATGTTCCCAGCACGTTACGTCTTGACGAACGGCATGTTATCGCTCACAGTCGATGCCTAAGGACGACGACACCTCGGCTTTCCGGGCAAGCCTTGCTTCGTCGACCTCGAATCAGGCGTGCGCTATTGCTTGCCGGCGTCTTGTTAACGCTAACTCTCTGACGCCTGCGTGCTCGGCCACGCGTCGCGGTACGCCCACCCTCGGGCAGGCCGTTCGGCTCTTGGTCACTGGAGGAGGATCATGTCTGCCCTCGATATGTCCCCATCGATCGCAACGCCTTCGCGGCGGCGACGTTGGTGGTTGCCCCGCGTCCTCGCTGCCAGCGCGGCGGCGTTGATGGTCGGTGGTGCCGCCGTAACGGTGGTGTCGTCACCCGCCGCCGCGGCGACTGTCGACACGAACGCGTGGTACGTGTTGGTAAACCGCAACAGCGGCAAGGCCCTGGACGTCTACAACCTGGCCACGAACGACGGGGCCCGCATCACCCAGTGGACCCGCAACAACGGCAACCAGCAGCAGTGGCAGTTCGTCGACTCCGGTGGTGGCTACTACCGGGTGAAGTCGCGGCTGTCCAACAAGGTGCTGGACGTCTCGGGCTTCTCGACCGCCAACGGCGGCAGCATCGTGCAGTGGAGCGACAACAACAGCACCAACCAGCAGTTCCGGCTGGCCGACTCGGACAGCGGCTACGTCCGGTTGATCAACCGCAACAGCAACAAGGTGATGGAGGTGCAGGGCGCCTCGACCGCCGACGGCGGCAACATCGTGCAGTACGACGACTGGAACGGCACCAACCAGCAGTGGCAGTTCGTCCGCGTCGGCGGTGGGACCGACCCCACCACGCCGCCGCCGACGACCCCGCCGCCGGGCGGCACCTGCGACCTTCCCTCGACGTACCGGTGGTCCTCCACCGGGGTGTTGGCGAACCCGAGGTCGGGATGGGTGTCGCTGAAGGACTTCACCGTCGCCCCCTACAACGGCCAGCAACTGGTCTACGCCACCACGCACGACTTCGGGTCCAGCTGGGGTTCGATGAACTTCGGCCTCTTCTCGAACTACTCGCAGATGGGCTCGGCCAGCCAGAACGCGATGAACTCCGGCACTGTCGCGCCGTCGCTGTTCTACTTCGCGCCGCGCAACATCTGGGTGCTCACCTACCAGTGGGGTGGCCCGGCGTTCTCCTACCGGACCTCGACCGACCCGACCAACCCGAACGGCTGGTCGTCGCCGCAGACGCTGTTCAGCGGCAGCATCACCGGCTCCGGCACCGGCCCGATCGACCAGGCGGTCATCGGTGACGGCACGAACATGTACCTGTTCTTCGCCGGTGACAACGGCAAGATCTACCGGGCCAGCATGCCGATCGGGAACTTCCCCGGCAGCTTCGGCTCGAACTACACGACCATCATGAGTGACACCACGAACAACCTGTTCGAGGCCGTCCAGGTCTACAAGCTCCAGGGCCTGAACAAGTACCTCATGATCGTCGAGG
>NZ_JBEYSL010000199.1:0-11157 GCF_040642735.1 Micromonospora sp. NPDC047753
GAGTCGCCGCCGGAGTTGGTGTTGTCGCCGACGGCGAAGTACAGGTTGCCGGCGGTGTCCCAGCTCATCGAGCCGGCCGAGTGGCAGCAGAGATCGCGTTCGGTGGGCCACTCGATCAGCATGTCCTCGCTGCCCGGGTCGAGCAGCAGCGTGGACGGGTTGAAGGTGAACCGACTGATCCGGTTGACCAGTGGGGTGACCTTCGGCGAGTAGAAGAGGTAGACCCAGCGGTTGCTCGCGAAGCCCGGGTGCAGGGTGATGCCGATCAGGCCGTCCTCGAAGCGGGCGTCCAGCGCCAGGGTGAGGGCCACTGTGGTGGACCTGGTCGCCGGGTTGTAGAGGCGGACCTGACCACCGGCGCTGCTGGTGCCCCGGTTGATGTAGAAGACCTTGCCGTCGGGTGCCACGGCCAGTTCGATCGGTTCGCCCATGGACAGGCCGCCGTCCAGGGCGACCTTCTCGAAACCGGCGGTGGCGGGCGGAGCGAGGGCGGCGGCCTGGGCCGGGGACGCGGCGGCCGGCAGAACGCTTGCCTGCGGGACGAGACAGAGGGTGACCAGGACGGTGAGCAGTGTGGTGGCGCTGACGAGACGTCGGCGCGGTGTGCGGGACACGAGACCTCCAGCTGTCCGGGGGATCTCGGTGCCGCTCCCGCCGACTGGAGGAGCACCGCAGGGTGTCCCGGACATTAACGTCTTTCACTGGAAAGCGATAGAACTTCGCGTTGCCAGATAGAAAGTTGTCACGATCTCCGCGAAAGTCCGGTTCAGCGGTCCACCGGAGAGAAGTACGCCGGGGGCATCCCGCACTGACGCAGCGTCGGGTCCCGCTCGACGTCGGTCAGCACACCGGCGGCGTTGATCAGGCCGATGTGGGAGAACGCCTGCGGGAAGTTGCCCAGCTGCTCCCCGGTCAGCGGGTCGATCTGCTCGGCGAACAGGCCGAGGTCGTTGACCCGCTCCGCCAGCCCCCGGAACAACTCGTGCGCCCGGTCCCGCTCA
Organism: Micromonospora sp. NPDC047753; assembly: GCF_040642735.1. Taxonomy (NCBI): domain Bacteria; kingdom Bacillati; phylum Actinomycetota; class Actinomycetes; order Micromonosporales; family Micromonosporaceae; genus Micromonospora; species Micromonospora sp. NPDC047753. The sequence continues at coordinate 1,002 of NZ_JBEYSL010000199.1, forward strand.
CCGGCCAACGCCAGGCAGCACACCAGCCAGAACGAGCAGATGAGAAAACCCGCCGGGTCACCGTCCCAGCGCCGCAGCAGGCCGTCGTGGGAGAGCCGCTGCTCCACCGCGCGGATCGTCGAGCGCATTCGCGGGTCGTCGGCCCGCAGGAACCCGACCAGCGGCATCACCAGCACCGAGGCGTCCAGGCCCTCGGATTCGAAACTTCCGGTGTACGACTGGAGCCGCTCGTTCCAGCCCCGCTCGAACACCTCCGCGCGCACCGCGTCGCGGGCGGCCGCCCAGCGGGCCACGTCCTGCGGCTCTCCGAGCCTGTCACCAAAGCGGACCGCCCGATCCAGGGCGACCCAGCACTGCACCTTCGAGGACACGTGGTGGTGCTGGACGCCGCGCTCCTCCCACATGCCCGCGTCGGGCAGCGCCCAGTCCCGCTCGGCCTGGTCGGCGAGCACCCGGAGCACGTGCTGCACCTCCGGGTCCAGCGGCTCCAGCTTGTCGCGCATCAACCAGGCGGCATCCATCGCCTCGCCGAAGATGTCGGTCTGCCGCTGCTGCCACGCGTCGTTGCCGATCACCACGGGTGGGCTGTCGCGGTAGCCGCCGAGCTGTTCCAGGCGGTGCTCGGTGAGGTCCCGCTCCCCCAGCACCCCGTACATGATGGGCACCGGCCTGTCGTCGATACGGCCCATCGCCCGGCCCAACCAGGCGAACTGCCGCTGCACCTCGTCCAGGCACGCCGTGCGCCACAGCGCCCGCAGGGTCAGGCTGAAGTCGCGCACCCAGACGTAGCGGTAGTCGTAGTTGCGGTCCCCGCCGAGTTTCTCCGGTAGCGAGGTGGTCACCGAGGCCACCACCGCTCCGCTGGGCCGGTACGTCATGCCCTGCACCACCAGCCGGCTGCGTCGCACCTGCTCGGGGTAGAGCCCGTCGTAGGGGTGTTCGGTCGACCAGGAACGCCAACCGGCGACGGTGTCGGCGATGGTTTGGTCGGCGTCCGGCACCTCCGGCAGCGGGGCGTCGTAGGTCGGGGCGTACCCGAGGGTGAAGTTGTGTTTCGTGCCGACGCGGACGGTGAACGTCCCGGTGGCCTCGCCGTCCATGGCGGTCAACCGCTCGCTGCAGCGCAGGGTGAGTCGGGCGGCACCGGCGATGGCCTCCAGCATGTCCTTCCGCTCGATCAGGTACGCGATGGTGCGGCCGTACTCGAAACGCGGCCGATAGTGCACCCGCATCGGCACCGAACCGGACAGGCCCTGCACCGAACGGACCAGCACCTGCGGCGAGTGCAGACCGATGTCGTGACCGCGTGAGCCGGGCTCGAAGGCGAGCGCGTCGGTCAGCGCGACCTCCCCGTGCGCGGTGTGGAAGACCGTCCGCAACACCAGGGTGTCCTCAAGGTAGGAGCGCTCGACCCGGTAGTCGCCCTCGGGCTGGATGGACCAGTGCCCGGCGTTGTCGTCGAGCAGCCGCCCGAACACCGACGGGGCGTCGAAGCGGCCCGGGCACCACCAGTTGACCGAGCCCGAGGCGTCCACCAGCGCCGCGCTGCGGCCGTCGGCGAGGAAACCGTAGTCGCTGATCTGTCCGCTCTCCACCTGGCTGGCTACCCGGGCAGTCGCCGCCCATTCCCCTACCGCCCGGCGACGGACACCGCGTTACCGGTCGGCCTGGGCGGGAACCCGGGGAGCTGACGAGGGAGGATGCTCATGACGTCAGCTTCGGGGCCGACCGGCAACTGGCGGCCCGGCACACAGGGTGGCGACCTGCTTCCATCCGGACCGGCCGGCCGGCTGTCGACGCCGGGCGGGAACGGCCACGGGCCGGAGGGCGGGCCGCCGACCGTGACGATCGGCTCGTACCCGGACTATCCGACCGCGCAGCGGGTCGTCGACTACCTGGCCGACAACCGCTTCCCGGTGGAGCACAGCGCCATCGTCGGCACCAACCTCACCCTGGTGGAGACGGTGCTCGGGCGAATGACCACCGGTCGAGCCGGGCTGCTCGGCGCCGGTACCGGCGCCTGGTTCGGGCTTTTCATCGGCCTGTTGTTCGGCATCTTCACTGTCGGCAACTGGCTGGCGGTGATCCTGGTCGGGCTGGTCATCGGCGCGATCTGGGGTGCCGTCTTCGGCGCGGTGGCGCACGCCATGACAGGCGGGCAGCGCGACTTCACCTCGGCCAGCTCACTGCGCGCCGGGCAGTACGCCGTGACCGTCGACGCGCAGCTCGCCGATCAGGCGCGACAGCTCCTCGGTCGGATGCAGATGCCCAGCTCGGCCACGAACGCCCGTTGAGCGACGGTCGATCGGCCGTCCCGGCACACACCGGGACGGCCGTTTCGTCGTTCAGTCGTGGTACGCCAGCTCGCCGGCCCGCAGCGGCACGTCGACCCGGTTCTCCGGCGGTGCCAGCGGGCAGGCCCAGCGGTCGTCGTACGCGCAGCTCGGGTTGTAGAGGTAGTTGGCGTCCAGCCGGACCCGGTCACCGGGCAGCACCTCGACGCCCCGGCCGAAGGTGCCCTTCACCGTGTCGGTGAGGTACCGCCCTCCCCCGTAGCTGTCCCGCCCGCAGGTGCCGTCGCGCAGCGGAACGAACAACCCGCCCCCGTACGCCTCGATCCACCACAGGGTCAGCGGCCCCCACGGCGTCTCGGCCACCGCGACCCGCCGGTACGCGACCACCCCGTCCGGGCCCCCGGTGTCGATGCGCAGCTCACCACTGGCGGAGCGCAGGGGCGCTTCGACAACGGCCTCGGGATTGGGCGGGAAGTAGCGCACCCCGGCGAAGTCGGGTCGCTCCGCCACCGGGATCGGGCTCTGCGGGTGGTTGGCGAAGAGTTCGTCGCGGCCGGCGCGGAAGCCGGCCAGGTCGACGTCGGACAGGTACAGCCGGGCCACCCGCTCCCGCCAGTCGGCCAACTCCAGATCATCCACGCCACCGAGCCTATGCCGTGGCTCGGCGGCAGCTCAGCGCGACGGCCAGTTGGTGAGGACGGCGTCGAGGGCGTCCAGGGTGCGCGACCAGGAGTCGTCGGCGGGGCGCGGGGTGTGCCGGAAGCCGCCGGTCTTCTCCAGGCTGACGAACCCGTGGAACGTGCTGTGCATCATCCGTACCGCGTCGGTCTGGTCCGGCTCGGAGAGCTGGTAGCCGCGCAGAATCGCCCGGGTCATCTCGGCGTGCCGGACGCCCGCGCTCGCGGCGGCCGTCTCCGGGTCGAGGTCGATCTGCATGGCCGCGTATCGGCCCGGGTGCTCTCGCGCGTAGTCGCGGTACGCGTTGGCGAACGCGACGAGCGCGTCCTTGCCGGCCCGGCCGGCGAGCGCGGCGGCGACCCGGTCGGCCAGCTCCGCCAGCGCCAGCAGGGCCATTCTGACCCGTAGTTCGTGCGCGTTCTTGAGGTGGAAGTACAGGCTGGCGTCCTTCACCCCGAAGTGGCGTGCGAGGGCGGCGACTGTGACGTTCTCCAGGCCCACCTCGTCGGCCAGCTCGGCAGCGGCCAGCGTCAGACGTTCGGCGGTCACCCCGGCACGTGCCATGCAGCACACTCCCAACCTATCCCCAATAATCACTTGCCTAGGAGAGCTAGGCTACTACCTATGTTGGTCCTGACCGAATCCGTCATCCGCGCGTCCTTCGTCAATTGCAGTCGAGGCGAGACGAAGCGGCTGACCGTACCCAACGATCTTGAAATGCGTCCGTGGGACGACCTCGACTTTCTCGGCTGGCGGGACCCGTCCGCGCCGCAGCGGGCCTACCTGGTCGCCGAGATCGACGGCAAGCTGGCCGGGGTGGTGCTGCGGGCCGCGACGCACCAGACGGGGCGCGTGCGGCACAGCATGTGCTCGTTCTGCCTGACCACGCACCTGGGCGGAGGCGTCTCGTTGATGACCGCCCCCAAGGCCGGCCCGAGCGGGCGGCAGGGCGACTCCGTGGGCACCTACCTGTGCTCCGACCTGGCCTGCTCGCTGTACCTGCGGGGCAAGAAGCACGCCGGGCCTCCCGCGCCCGAGCCGTTGCCCCTGCCGGAGAGGATCGACCGCGTCAGGAGCGCCCTCGCGACGTTCCTCCGCAAGGTCACCGAGTGACGGGTCGAGGCGAACGGCGCGGCCGGGGCCGAAGCGTGTTCGGACCCCGGCCCGCCTACGGTTAGCGGTCGGTGGCCAGGCGGGCGTGCAGGTGCTCGTCGTAGCGGCGGCCGTCGCCGTAGCGGTACGACTCGCGCAGGGTGCCCTCGGCCGGGTAGCCGGCGCGCTCGGCGACCCGGCAGGACGCCGGGTTGGCCACCGCGTGACACAACTCCACCCGGTGCAGCCCGAGATCCGCGAACGCCCACTCGGTGAGCCGGACGACGGCGCGCGCCGCCACCCGACGCCCCCGCGCCGCCGGCATCGTCCAGTAACCGATGGACGCGTCGCCGTCGCGGATATTGTGCAGCGACACCGAGCCGAGCAGCTCGCCGCCGGCCGCCGCGGTGACCGCCATCGAGGCGTGGCCGCCGGTGGACCAGTCGGCCCGGCGACGCACCCAGAGCAGCGCGACCTCGTCGTCGATCGGGCCGCCGCCCTGCGGGTTCCACTGGGCGATCGCCGGATCACGGAGGGCGTCGCGCACCGCCGGGGCGTCCTCGTCCCGCCAGGGGCGCAGCAACAGGTCGGCGGCGGAGAGTTCCACGTGTTCCACGAGGCCGGAGTCTGGCACAACCTACGGCCTGGGCACCGCTCGTTTCACGCGGGGTTTATTTCAAAGCTGCACGAACTGACGGTCAGCGCCCATGGAAGTGACCCATGCAACGCTCAAACGATGTTATTTAAATTTGAAAGAGTGCTACTGTCGTGGGCATGACCGAGAGCCTGGACAGCACCCGAGAGGCCGCCTGGCGCGCCTACATCGAGGCCAGCCAGCGTCTCTACACGCAGTTGGAAGAGGATCTGCGGGTCGCCAGCGATCTCAGCTTCTCCGACTACCACGTGCTGGTCCTGCTCTCCGAGGCACCCGGGCAGCGGCTACGGATGGGCGAGCTGGCCAGCCGGTTGATCTTCTCGCCCAGCCGCCTCACCTACCAGGTCTCCTCCATGCAGCGTCGTGGCCTGGTCAGCAAGGAGCCCTGCCCGGACGACCGGCGCGGCAGCGAGGCGGTCCTCACCGCCGCCGGGCTGCTCGCCCTGCGAGAAGCCGCACCCCACCATCTGGCGTCGGTGCGTACCCATCTCATGGACGATCTCGACGATGCCGAGGTCGCCTGCCTCACCCGGGTCTTCGACCGGCTCGGCGAGCGCCTGCGGGCATCGCGGGCCAGCTCGACCACCCCCGCCTCACGCTAGGAGCCTCGACATGCCCGCGATCACCGTCGACAACGTTCTCGTCCTTCCCCGCCTGCCCCAGCTCGACGAGGCCACCACGATCCGCCCGGTCCGCACGGTGACCACGGCGCCCAGCGGCTTCGAGGGTGAGGGCTTCCCGGTCCGTCGCGCCTTCGCCGGGGTGTCGACCACCGACCTGGACCCGTTCATCCACCTCGACCAGATGGGCGAGGTCGACTACGCGCCGGGCGAGCCCAAGGGCACCCCGTGGCACCCGCACCGCGGCTTCGAGACCGTCACGTACATCATCGACGGCGTCTTCGACCACCAGGACTCCAACGGCGGCGGCGGCACCATCACCGACGGCGACACCCAGTGGATGACGGCGGGCAGCGGCCTGCTGCACATCGAGGCGCCGCCGGAGCACCTGGTGGTGAGCGGCGGGCTCTTCCACGGCACCCAGCTGTGGGTCAACCTGCCCCGCTCGGCCAAGATGAACCCGCCCCGCTACCAGGACATCCGGGGTCGGGAGTCGGCGCTGCTCACCACGCCCGACGGCGGCGCGCTGATCCGGGTCATCGCCGGCGAGGTCGCCGGGCACCGCGGTCCGGGTTCGACCTTCACCCCGATCACCATCACGCACGTCACAGTGCAGCCGGGCGCGCAGGTCGACCTGCCCTGGCGGCCCGACTTCAACGCCCTGGTGTACGTGCTGGGCGGTCGCGGCACGGTCGGCACCGACCGGCGGCCGGTGCGTACCGGCCAGCTCGCTGTGCACGGCCCGGGTGACGCGCTGCGGTTCAGCGCCGACGCCTCACAGGACAGCAACACGCCGGCACTGGACCTCTACATCATGGGTGGTCAGCCGATCCGGGAGCCGGTGGCACAGTACGGCCCGTTCGTGATGAACACCCGGGACGAACTGCTCAAGGCGTTCGAGGACTTCCAGGCCGGCCGCCTCGGCGTGATCCCCACCGAGCGGATTCCGCACACCGGCGGCCAGGGCACCCGACCCTGACCACCGTCGACCGCTGAGGTCGGCGCCGACGCCTCCGGTTCAGCCCGGGGGCGTCGGCGCCACCTCAGGAGACCGCAAAGATCCCGGCAACGCCCAGAATCACCATCACCAACACCGCTACCAGCGCGCCCCGCTCGCTCTCCACCGCCGGCTCGCGGTTCTCGGTCACGGGATTCGTCGTATCGCGGGGCATGGTGTGGCCTCCTCGGCTGTTGTCGCGTCGCTGTCGATGGCGTTGGCCAGGTCACCGGGTCCGGGGCCTGACGTGCGGACCCGCGTCGGGGGTCCTACGGTGAGGACGTTGCCGACCTCCAGGAGGGCTGGACGGTGCCGTTGCAGGACTGGTTCCTCACTGCTGAGGAACGCGCCAACCCGGTGTCTGGCATACCCGCGTGGACCACGGGAAACCTCGCCGAGCCGTTGATTCACGGTGCGGCGTACTTCGACCGACTGGTCGACGAGGTCGAGGCCCTGGGCGCCGGCGACCACCTGTTCTTCACCGACTGGCGGGGTGACCCGGACCAGCGGCTGCGACCGGACGGTCCGACAGTGGCCCAGCTCTTCGCGCAGGCCGCACAGCGCGGTGTCGTGGTCAAGGGGTTGATCTGGCGCTCGCACCTCGACGTGCTGGCGTACAGCGAGGGGGAAAATCGCGACCTCAGCGAGACGATCTCGGCCGCCGGTGGCGAGGTACTGCTGGACCAACGGGTCCGGCGCGGCGGCTCGCACCACCAGAAGCTCGTGGTGCTGCGGCACCTGGGCGCACCCGAGCGGGACGTCGCCTTCGCCGGCGGGATCGACCTGTGCCACAGCCGCCGCGACGACGCCGCGCACCACGGCGATCCGCAACCGGTGCAGATGTCCCCCCGGTACGGACCCAATCCGCCCTGGCACGACGTACAGCTCGCGGTGCGCGGTCCGGTGGTTGGCGCGTTGGACACCCTGTTCCGGGAACGCTGGACCGACCCGATGCCGCTGGACTCGGAGAACCCGATGGCCTACCTGCGGGACCGGCTGCGCGGCTCGGATCTGCGCCCCGACCCGCTACCCGAGCAACCGGCCGATCCGCCGCCCTGTGGTCCGCACCAGATCCAGGTGCTGCGCACCTACCCCGCCGTCCGTCCGCGCTACTCGTTCGCACCGGACGGGGAACGGACCGTGGCCCGGGGTTACACCAAGGCGGTACGCCGGGCCCGCCGGCTGATCTACCTGGAGGATCAGTACCTCTGGTCGACCGAGGTCGCGGACCTGTTCGCGCACGCGCTGCGGGACAACCCGGACCTGCACCTGGTCGCCGTCGTCCCCCGCCACCCGGACGTGGACGGCAAGCTGGTGTTGCCGCCGAACATGGTGGGGCGCGAGCAGGCGCTGTCACTGTGTGAGCGGGCCGCACCGGACCGGGTGCACGTGTTCGACGTGGAGAACCACGCCGGTGACCCGGTCTACGTGCACGCCAAGGTCTGTGTGGTCGACGACGTCTGGGCCAGCGTGGGCAGCGACAACTTCAACCGGCGGTCCTGGACGCACGACAGCGAGTTGTCCTGCGCGGTGCTCGACGAGACACCGGACCAGCGGGAGCCCACCGACCCGGCCGGGCGGGGTGACGGCGCGCGCAGCTTCGCCCGGGACCTGCGACTGCGGTTGTGGCGCGAGCACCTGGACCGTGACCCGGGCGGCGCGGACGACGCCGACCTGCTCGACCCGGCCGACGCCGTCGCGGCCGTCACGGCCGCCGCCGACGCGCTACAACGGTGGTACGACGACGGCCAGGTCGGCGAACGCCCACCGGGGCGACTGCGCCCGCACCGCCCCGAGCGGCTGCCGTGGTACACGCGGGCCTGGGCGCTGCCGGTGTACCGGCTGGTCTACGACCCCGACGGCAGGCCGCTGCGGGCGAGGCTGGCCGGCACCTGGTGAAACGGTCGGGCCGGCTCCGGCGCGGCCACCGCGTGCACGTGCAGCCCGCCCGGGTAGGCGAACGACGAGCGTGGTGAGTAGTAGCCGAAGCCGATGGTCAGTGGGTTGTCCGGGCGCAGCGCGTACATCGGGTGGCCGGGCTGGAGGAACTCCACCGACTCGATCTCGAACGGGGCGACCGGCTCGGCGACGAACGGGTAGGTCGAGCTGACCAGCTGGCCGTCGCGCCGGGTGAAGTAGCGGTGGTGCCCGCTGCTGATCGCGTGCCCGGTCTCCCCCACCCGACACCGGGCCCGGAGCAACGGCGTGCCGTCGATCTCCGTCTCGGAGAGCAGGTCCTCGCCGTTCACGTCGATGTGGGTGCGCCCGGCGAGCACCGGGGCGCCGCGGGCGACGGCGTACTCACGGACCCGCCGGCTGGAGGCCACGTAGTGGGTCCACCAGCCGCCGGCGTTGAGACCGCCGGGCGCGTCGACGCCCAGCAGCGAGACGCCGAGGTAGGTCAGCGAGTATGCGCCGAAGCCGGAGGTCTGCGTCTCATCGTCGACGACGTACTGGTTGAGGAAGACCTGCCGGTCGGGGCGGGGGCAGAGCCCCGGAGGGACCAGGGCGGCGACCGCGTCAGGATCGGCCGGCAGCCAGCTGAAGTAGAGGGTGCGACTGTTCACGACAAGCTGGGGAGCGGCTGGATCGAGCACGGTGCCTCCGAACCGGGTGTGTACACGCGACGCTACGGCCGGTCCCGTCAACGGAACAACGACAGATAGTCGACACTCCTGGCGACTTGTCGGATTTCCTGTTGACCAGTCGACGCAACCCGTGGGCCGATCGGCCGGACCGATCGACCGACCGGTCAGCGGTCGACAGCCGGAGCAACGGGTAAGGATCCTCACAAGCACCCGAACTTCCGCGCCATTTGCACGTTTTGTCTATAGACACACCTTAAGTACATCAACCTTTCGGCTAGATTTCCGGGAGACGATCAGGTTAAGGTGACTCCCGAACGGCCTATTGGAAGCTAAACCAAAGCGTCACACCTTTTTGTCCGCGGACGAGGTGCAGGGAGGACCACCCATGACCGCGCCAACGATCACCGAGCAGCCGAGTGCCGCCGTCAAGACCACCACCAAGCTCGACCCGCGCGCTCTCACCGACAGCGCTGCCGACCTGCTCAACGCGATGGCGGCGCTGCCCGCCAACCACCCGTCGCGCGCCGCGCTGCGGGACCGGGCGATCGAGGCCTGGCTGCCGCTCGCCAACCACCTGGCCCACCGCTACAGCGGGCGCGGCGAGCCGAACGACGACCTGGCGCAGACCGCCGCGATCGGCCTGATCAAGGCCATCGACAAGTTCGACCCCGAGCGCGGTGTCGACTTCGCCGGTTACGCGATCCCCACCATCATCGGCGAGCTCAAGCGGCACTTCCGGGACCGCACCTGGGACATCCGGGTCCCCCGCCGGCTCCAGGAGCTGCGGCTGGCCATCTCCGACGCCAACAGCTCGCTCCTGCAGACCCTCGGCCGCTCGCCGACGGTCGCCGACATCGCCGCGCACCTCAAGCTCACCGAGGAAGAGGTGCTGGAAGGCCTGGAAGGTGCCCGCGCGTACAACGCGGTGTCGCTGTCCACCCCGACCGGTGACGGCGAGCGCGCCACCGAGCTGGGCGACATGCTCGGCGGCGAGGACACCGAGTTCGAGCTGGCGGAGCTGCGGGTCGCCCTCGGCCCGGCGCTGGCCACCCTCGACGAGCGCGAGCAGAAGATCCTCACGCTGCGCTTCTACGGCAACCTGACCCAGTCGCAGATCGCCGACCAGATCGGTGTCTCGCAGATGCACGTCTCGCGGCTGCTGACCCGGGCCCTGACCAAGCTGCGCGGCCAGCTCGACGGCACGTACTGACCGGTTGACGAGTGGAGGGCCG
>NZ_JBEYSL010000200.1:0-11150 GCF_040642735.1 Micromonospora sp. NPDC047753
TTGATGGCGCTGGCCTTGCTCAGGTCGGCCCGGTCCTTGAACCGGATCCAGAAGCGGCAGGGCGCGCAGCGCCTTCAGCACGTCCGGCGGGGCACCCTCCCGTTCGGCCTCGCGGACCACGTCGTTCTTCTCGGCCGGGTAGTCCAGGCTCGACAGGTACTGCAGGACGTCGGCGTAGCTCGCCATGGCGTGGGCTCCCTCGGGCATCGATGTGGTGACGACCGGCGGCGGTTACCCGCCCGCCGGCCGGTCACGCCCGCCCGGGGCAGGAAACCCGGTGCCGTTTCTCCTCGGCCGCCGCGGGTACCCGCAGGCGCCGACGCGAGCCAAGGGAGTACGCGATGAACTACGACACCTTCATCGACCAGGTTTCCCAGCGCACCGCGACGTCGTCCGAGCGGGCGGTCGAGCTGACCCGGGCCGTGTTGGAGACGTTCGCCGAGCGGTTGACCGGCGGTGAGAATCTGGACCTTGCCGCTCAGCTGCCGCAGCCGTTGCAACTGGTGCTCAAGCCGAGCCCGAGCACCGAGCAGGCGGACCGGTTCGGTGCGGCCGAGTTCGTCGCCCGGGTCGCTCTGCGCGCCGGGGTGGACGAGCCGGCCGCCCGGGACGCCAGTCGGGCGGTCTTCACCACACTGCGGGAGGCAATCACCGGCGGTGAGTTCGACGACGTGGCGACGCAACTCCCGCGTGACTATCGGGGCCTGGTCGAGCAGGCGATGGCCCCGGGTGCGACGTTGCGCCGGGGCTGACAGCGCTCGTACCGGGCACACACAGCGGTTTACCAGGGCAACCATCGATGTCCCGCTTGGCGTGGCGATTCCGCCTGGCCTAACCTTGTCGTGCGAGGGGAGTACTTCCCACGAACCATTCCGGTCAGTACGGCGCGCCCGGCGTGCCTCGGGTGGTTGCCCACCAGGTGGTGGGTGAAGGAGACCTCGAACATGACGGTGTTCGAGGAGACCCAACATGAGTCAAGTGTCGTATCTGTCCGCCGCCAGCGACCTGTCGTCGGTGGGCACGCCCACGCTGTGGGCGGTCACCATCATCGGGGTCCTCCTGCTGTTGGTGCTGGACTTCCTGGTCACCCGCCGCCCGCACGAGGTGTCCATGCGGGAGGCCATCGGCTGGTCGGCCTTCTACATAGCGCTGCCGCTGGCGTTCGGCGGCTGGCTCTGGTGGCGATTCGGCTCCCAGCAGGGCGTTGAATACCTGACCGGCTACCTGGTGGAAAAGTCGCTCTCGGTCGACAACCTCTTCGTCTTCATGTTGCTGTTGGCGGCGTTCGCGGTGCCGGCGGTGCTCGCCCAGCGGGTGCTGCTCTACGGCATCGCCGGTGCGCTGGTGCTGCGGGCCGTCTTCATCGCCCTCGGGGCGGCGGCGTTGCAGACCCTCGACTTCGCCTTCCTGCTCTTCGCGATCATCCTCATCGCCACCGCGGTGAAGCTGCTGCGTGACGCCATGTCCGGGCATCAGCAGGAAGTCGACATCAACAAGATGCGGTCGGTGAAGCTGCTGCGCAAGGTCATGCCGGTGGTCGACGACTACCACGGCACCAGGATGACCGTCCGGCAGGGCGCGAAGCGGGCACTCACGCCGTTCGCCCTGGTGGTGGTCGCGGTGCTGGCCACCGACATCGTCTTCGCTGTCGACTCGGTGCCGGCGGTCTACGGCATCACCGAGGACCCGTACCTGGTGTTCGCCACCAACGCGTTCGCCCTGCTCGGCCTGCGGGCGCTCTACTTCGTCCTGCACGCGGCGCTGAGCCGGCTGGTGCACCTCAGCTACGGTCTGGCCATCATCCTGGCGTTCATCGGCCTCAAGCTGGGTCTGCACTGGGCGCACGGCATCTGGGACAGCGTGCCGCAGATCCCCACCCTGGCCTCGCTCGGCGTGATCATCGGTGTGCTGGTGGTGGTCACGGTGACCAGCCTGCGCGCCACCCGCGGTGGCGACCTGCCCGAGGACCGCACTGTCGTCGCGGAGCGGCACTGACCGCGCCGCGCCGGCTGACGACGGGGTACGCGGGAAAGCTCCCGCCCCCACCGGCGCGGGTGGTACGACTGTGCAATGGGAATCGTGTCACCGGGCTTTCAGGGTCGGCCCCGAACGCAGGAGCCGGCCCTGCCACCCGGTCAGTATCTGACCGAGGACTTTCCGGTGCTCTCGGCCGGCCCGACGCCCCGGGTGTCACTGGACACCTGGGAGTTCGTCATCTCCGCCGAGAACGGCAGCGACCACCGGTGGTCGTGGCAGGAGCTGATGGCCCTGCCGCAGGAGACGCCGATGGTGGACATCCACTGCGTCACCCGCTGGTCCAAGCTCGGCACCAACTGGCAGGGCGTCTCACTGGACACCCTGCTCGCCGACGTCGACACGGGAGCGCACTTCGCGCTGGCGCACTCCTACGGCGGGTACACCACGAACCTGCCGCTCGATGACCTGCGGGGCGGCCAGGCCTGGGTGGTGCACACCTTCGACGGCGCTCCGCTGCCCGCTGAGCACGGCGGGCCGGCGCGACTGCTGGTGCCGCACCTGTACTTCTGGAAGTCCGCCAAGTGGGTGCGCGGCCTCCGACTCAAGACGATGGACGAGCCAGGGTTCTGGGAGACCGCCGGGTACCACGACTACGGCGACCCGTGGCGCGAACAGCGGTACCAGGGTGACTGAGCGCGCCGTGGCGACGAGCACCCAGCGCCGGACGCCCAACCGTTGGCAGGTCGGCCGGCTGGTGGAGCGCCGGGTGGAGACACCGACCGCGCAGACCCTGGTGCTGGAGGTGCCGGACTGGCCGGGGCACCTGGCCGGGCAGCACGTCGACCTGCGGCTCACCGCCCCGGACGGCTACCAGGCGGCACGGTCGTACTCGATCGCCGGCCCGGCCGTGGACGGGCCAGGAGGACCGCGCATCGAGGTGACAGTGCAGCGGGTGCACGACGGCGAGGTGTCGCCGTACCTCATCGATGTCTTTGGAAACGGCGACCCGATCGAGGTCCGCGGACCGCTCGGTGGCTGGTTCATCTGGCGGCCCGAGGAGACCGCGCCGGTGCAGCTCGTCGCCGGCGGCTCCGGCGTCGTGCCGCTGATGGCGATGATCCGGGCGCGGCGGGCGGTGGGCAGCAAGGCACCGTTCCGGCTGATCTACTCGGTGCGCACCCCCGGCGACGTGATCTACGCCGACGAGCTGCGCCGCCGGATCCGCGACGACTTCGGCCTCGACGTCGCGTACGTCTACACCCGGGAGGCGCCCGAGGGCTGGCGCGGCGAGCCGCACCGGATCGGGCTGGCCGACGTCAACACGCACGGGTGGCCACCGGACCTGGAACCACTCACCTACGTCTGCGGCCCGACCGCGTTCGTGGAGACCGTGGCCGACCTGCTGGTGGGGCTGGGTCACCCGTCGCGTCGGGTCAAGACCGAACGGTTCGGCCCCACCGGCTGACCATCGCTCACTCACGCAGTGCCGAGGAGATTCGATGACCGAGATGTCGTACCTGGACGGCAACATGCTCGACGGCCCGATGCGTGAGCTGTTCACCGTCGACCTGAGCAGCGCGATGGGCCGCTGTGAGAACTGCGGGACGACCGGTTCGATGGCCAGCCTGCACGTCTACTCGAACGCCCCGGGCCTCGTCGCCCGTTGCCCCTCCTGCGAGGAGGTGATGGTGCGCCTGGTGCGCGGGCCGGACCGGGCCTGGCTGGACATGCGCGGCACCACCTTCCTCCAGGTGCCGATGCCGATGGAGCAGACGTTCCCCGGCCCGCTCTGACGGAACGCTCGCCCGGCTGACGTTCTACTTCACGCTCCTGACGCTGTGGGATCCGTTGGCGGCACTGCTGTTGGCCGCTCGCCGGGTGCAGGGGCTCGTGCTGGGCTGCGCGGTGCTGGTGACGGACGCGGCCGCGAACGGGTACGCCAACTACGTGCTGGACCCGGCGTTCGGTGTCACCCCGGGCCGGATCGGGCAGGCCGTCATCACCGCCCTCGCCGTCGGTCTCGTCGCGCTCAGTCCCTGGCTGGCGCCGTGGTTCGCGCGACGAGGGCCCTTCAGTGACGGAGGAGGTCGTGGGCCCGGGCGAGGTCGTCGGCCCACGGCGAGTCGTCAGCTCGTTCTCCACCAGCTGATTCTCTCATCGACGACTCACTGGGCGGTGCCCGCGAGCAGCCACCGCCGGACGGGGATCTCCAGGAGCGCCCGCTCACCGTCCGGGCTGACCTGCCGGCCGACGTCCCAGCCGTCGTACTTGCGCGCGAACGCCTCGACGACCGTTCCCGGGAATCCACTCCGGTGCACGTGGACGGCGCCCTCCGCCACCACCGGAGCGTTGCCGCTCTCCAGAGCCAGGGACACCCGTGGGTCGGCCAGGACATTGCGGGCCTTGACGCTGCGGCTCTCGCAACCGACCCAGAACGTCGCGGAGAGGTAGACGAACCAGACCGGCGTGAGGTGCGGGGACCCGTCGCGTCGCACCGTGCACAGCCAGATGTTCAGCTCCCGTGACAGTCGCTCCTCGACGTCGGCCGAAGGGGGCGAGGGGCTTCGGTTCATCCGGCAAGTGGATCACAAGCCTGCCCGTGCCGGCGGTGGCCGTCGAATACTCGGGTGCGGCTGGCCCGGCTCGTCCCTAGGCTTTGCGCCCCAAGGACCGTATGGCATCCGGTCAGATCGGAGATGACCCGCGCGATGACGGCTCACCTGTTCGCGATCACCTGTGACGCGGCCCAGCCCGTACACCTCGGTCGGTTCTGGTCCGGGCTTCTTGGTCGGGACATGGTGGAGGATCCGCGCGACGGCGTCCTGGTCCTGCCGGGGGCCGACCCCGAGCTCCGGCTGCGCTTCGTGCCGTCTGACCAGCCGAAGGTCGTCCAGAACCGGATGCACTTCGATCTGACCAGCAGTTCGCTGGAGGACCAGCGGCAGACGGTGGCCCGTGCGTTGGAGTTGGGCGCGCGGCACGCCGACATCGGGCAGGGCCCGGAGATCGATCATGTGGTGCTCGCCGATCCCGAGGGCAACGAGTTCGACGTCATCGAGCCGGGCAACAACTTCCT
Source organism: Micromonospora sp. NPDC047753 (assembly GCF_040642735.1). Classification (NCBI taxonomy): domain Bacteria; kingdom Bacillati; phylum Actinomycetota; class Actinomycetes; order Micromonosporales; family Micromonosporaceae; genus Micromonospora; species Micromonospora sp. NPDC047753. Next base: position 5,054 of record NZ_JBEYSL010000200.1, read on the forward strand.
CGACGGCTGCGGCTTCGTCGGTGCGCTGGCCTGCGACGGTTCGCAGAAGGTCGGCTACTTCTGGAGCGCGGCGCTGGGCTGGCCGCTGGTCTGGGACCAGGACGAGGAAACGGCGATCCAGTCGCCGCACGGTGGCACGAAAATTACGTGGGGTGGCCCGCCACCGATGCCGAACGGCGGTCGGGATCGGGTGCGTTTCGACCTCGCGCCGGGTGTTGGCGTCGACTGGCAGGTCGAAGTCGACCGTCTGCTCTCGCTCGGGGCGACCCGGGTCGACGCCGACCAGGATGGGACAGGCCGGCTGGTGCTGGCTGACCCCGATGGTCAGGAGTTCAGCCTGCGGACGTCCCGCTAGCCCCGGTAAGCGCCGCGATCATTGGACAACAGCGGCGCCGGTCGGTCAGAGTGGTCCGCCGTGAGATACCTGCGTACCGGTGGTCCCGCCGCGATCCGGCGACCCCGGCCCACCGACTCGGACGAGTTCGTCGCCGCCGCGCTGCGCAGTCGGGACCTGCACCATCCCTGGTTGGCCGCGCCGGCCAGCCCGGAGGAGTACGAGCTCTATCTGCGCCGGATCCGTCGCCGCGACAGCGCCGGATACCTGATCTGCGACCGGGCCAGCGGCGAGATCGCCGGCTACGTGAACATCAGCGGGATCGTGCTCGGCGCGCTGCGCGGTGGCTACCTGGGGTATGCGGCGTTCCTGCCGTACAGCGGGACCGGCCACGCCTCGGCGGGCGTCGCCCTGGTGATCGACCACGCGTTCACCTCGGCCGGGTTGCACCGGCTGGAGGCGAACATCCAACCGGGCAACGAGCCGTCGCGGCGGGTGGCCCGCAAGCTGGGTTTCCGGTTGGAGGGTTTCTCCCCGGACTACCTGTTCATCGACGGCGCCTGGCGCGACCACGAGCGCTGGGCGATCACCGCACCAACCCCCGCCTGACCGGTCGGCCCGGCGGCGCCGGACCGACGAGTCAGAGGGTCAGCATCGGGCCTTTCACCCGGACCGGGTGATGACGCTCCGTGCCCTGCTTCCTACGGTGGGTGTCATGGCTGCCGTTCGCGCGACCCCTGCCAACCCCATGCCCGGTCTGTCGATCGCCAATTCGGACAGTGGCGATCAGCGGGCGATCCCGCCGGAACTGGGACCCGACTCTCTCGCGGTGCTCAGCGGGCCTACCTTCCTGTACTCCAACGCCCAGGGGGACGTGCCGCCGGGCAGCATCGGTGGGCTCGTGCACCTGGACACCCGGCTGCTCAGCGGTTGGACATTGACCATCGACGGCAGTGAGTTGCTGGTGTTGCGCTCCGAGACCATCGAGCACTACTCCGCGCAGTACACGCTCACCAACCCCGACCTGCCGGGGCTGCCGCCGAACAGCCTGGCCGTCCGGCGGCTGCGCTACGTCGGCGACGGCCTGCACGAGCGCCTGGAACTGGTCTCGTTCCGGTTGGAGCCGGTCCGGTTTGAGCTGCGGCTGGCCGTCGACGCCGACTTCGCCGACCTGTTCGAGGTCAAGTCCAGGGTCCGGGACCGCTTCGCGGAGATTAGCCGGGACCATGCCGCCGACGGTTCCGAACTGTGCTTCTCCTACCAGAGCGGTGACTTCTGCGCCCAGACCCGGGTGTGCTGCGCGACGCCAGCCGACCGCGTCGAGGGCGACGACCTGGTCTGGGAGCTTGACCTGGGCCCCCGCGAGACCTGGAAGGTGGACCTGCACGTGCCGCTGCCGGACGGCATGGGGGTGGTCGAGCCGGTCCGGGGTGACATCGCCGACGTCTTCCACGGTCGCGCCGACGATCCGCTGCGCCGGTGGACCGAGAACCGCGCGGTGTTGCGCAGCGACAGCACGTCGCTGGAGCGCACCGTACGCCAGTCCCGTGACGACCTGTCGGCGCTGCGGCTCGACCTGGAGGTCAAGGGCCAGCGCATCATGTTGCCCGGTGCCGGACTGCCCTGGTTCCTCACCGTCTTCGGACGGGACACCTTGATCAGCGCCTACCAGACGTTGGTCGCCGGGCCCACCCTGGCGAAGGGCGCGCTGCTCGCGCTGGCCCGGCTTCAGGGCGAAGCCTGCGACGACTTCACCGACGAGGAGCCCGGCAAGATCCTGCACGAGGTACGCAGCGGCGAGCTGACCCGCTCCGGCGAGAAGCCGTACGGGCCCTACTACGGCACCGCCGACGCCACCCAGCTCTGGCTGATCCTGCTCTCCGAGTACTGGCGGTGGACCGGCGACGACTTGACCGTCCAGCAACTGCGCGACAACGCGCTGGCCGCGTGGCGCTGGATCGACGAGTACGGCGACCGGGACGGCGACGGCTACGTCGAGTACGCCACCCGCTCGTACGAGGGGCTGGGCAACCAGTGCTGGCGGGACTCCCCGGACGGGGTGTGCTTCGCCGACGGCCGAATCCCCGTGCTCCCGCTGGCCACCAGCGATCTCCAGGGCTACACCTACGACGCCAAGCTGCGGCTGGCTGAGTTGTTCGACGGGCCGTTGGACGACCCCGCGTCGGCGCACCGGCTGCGCGAGCAGGCCAAAGCCCTGTACGAGAGGTTCAACAAGGACTTCTGGATCGAGGAACGGGGCGGCTACTACGCGGTCGCCCTGGACGGCGACAAGAACCGCGTCGACTCCAAGACCTCGAACATGGGTCACCTGCTGTGGAGCGGCATCGTGCCACCGGAGCGGGCCGACGCGGTGGTGCGACAACTCATGTCACCGGACATGTTCTCCGGTTGGGGCATTCGCACCCTGTCCCGGGAGGAACGGCCCTACAACGCCCTCGGCTACCACCTCGGCACGGTCTGGCCGCACGACAACTCGATTGCCGCGCTCGGCCTGGCCCGGTACGGCTACCGGGCCGAGTCGAACCGGATCAGCCTGGCGATGATCGAGGCCGCCGAGCAGTTCGGTTACCGGTTGCCGGAGGCGCTCAGCGGTTTCGACCGGGAGCGGCTGCTGTTCGCCGTCCCGTACCCGACCGCGTGCAGCCCGCAGGCGTGGGCGGCCGGCACGCCGCTGGCCCTGATCCGCGCCATGCTCGGCATCAATCCGGTCGAGGGCCGGCTGGTCCTCGATCCGGACATCCCGGAGGAACTGGGCCGGATCGCCGCCGAGCGGGTCCGGGCGTTCGGCCAACAGTGGGAGGTCGAGGCGATCGGTCGCAGCGGCCACATCCGGCTCCAGCCGAGCTGAGCGCGGCTGGCGAGGAGGACGGCTGAACGCGGCTGGCAGGCCGGACGTTTGTCGCGGGCTTCGACGGGAAACGGCCCGCAATGACGAAACCTCGTGTGGTGATCGTGGGGGCCGGGTTCGCCGGTTACCACGCGGCGAAGACGTTGAGCCGGATCGCCCGGGACCGGGCCGAGATCGTGGTGCTGAACTCCACCGACTACTTCCTCTACCTGCCGCTGCTGCCCGAGGTGGCGGCCGGGGTGGTCGAACCCAGACGGATCGCCGTGCCGCTGACCGGGACGCTCAAGGGCGTACGGGTGGTGATCGGCGAGGCGGACCACGTGGACCTGCAGAACCGCTGGGTCGGCTTCACCCAGGCCGAGGGGGAGAAGAACCGGCTGGCGTACGACCGGCTGGTGCTCGCGGTGGGCAGCGTCAACAAGCTGCTGCCCATCCCCGGGGTGACCGAGTACGCGCACGGTTTCCGCGGCCTGCCCGAGGCCGTCTACCTGCATGATCACATCGTCCGGCAGGTCGAACTGGCCGAGCAGGCCGAGGACCCGGCCGAGCAGCAGGCCCGCTCCACGTTCGTGGTGGTAGGAGCGGGTTACACCGGCACCGAGGTCGCGGCGCACGGGCAGCTGTTCACCGACGCGTTGCACGCGCAACGGCCCCGGCTCACCGTCCGGCCCCGCTGGATGCTGCTCGACGTGGCGTCCCGGGTGCTGCCGGAGTTGGACAAGCGGATGTCGGACACCTCGCACAAGGTGCTCAACCGGCGTGGGGTGGACGTGCGGATGGGCACCTCGGTCGCCGAGGCGACCTGCGACGGGGTGAAGCTCACCGACGGTGAGTACGTGCCGACCTGCACCCTGGTGTGGTGTGTGGGGGTGCGCCCCGACCCGTTCGTCAACGAGCTGGGCCTGCGGACCGACCGGGGTCGGCTGGTCACCGACGAGTTCCTCAACGTCCCCGGCTATCCGGAGGTGTACGCCATCGGCGACGCCGCCGCGGTGCCCGACCTGGTCAACCCGGGCAAGGTCTGCGGGATGACCGCTCAGCACGCGCAGCGGCAGGGCAAGCGTGCGGCGCACAACATCGCCGCGTCGTACGGTTTCGGCCGCCGCAAGCCGTACAAGCACCACGACCTCGGCTGGGTCGTCGACCTGGGTGGCAAGGACGCGGCGGCGAACCCGTTGCAGGTCAACCTGGGCGGTCTGCCGGCCAAGGCGGTCACCCGGGCGTACCACCTGATGGCGATGCCGGGAAACCGCACGCGGGTCAGCGCGGACTGGGCGTTGGACGCCGCGTTGACCCGGTCCGCGGTCCAGTTGGGGCTGGTGCCGGCGAACGCGGTGCCATTGGAGAGCACGTCTCCGGAGGTGGCGTCCCGGTCCCGCTGAGCGGGCAGGTGGCGGCGCCGGCCGTACCCGGAATGGTCAGTCGGTAGAGCCGGCCGGTCGCGCGGACCGCGCGGCCGGACCGGCGGGCGGGGCGGGCCGCAGCCGGCGCGGGCCGTACTCGCGCAGCAGGGTCTGGACGATGCCGGCGGCGGGGATGGCCAGCAGCGCGCCGAGCAGACCGGCCAGCTCCGCCGCGAGCAGCAGACTGACGAGCACCGTCAACGGGTTGAGCCGGACCGCGCGGGACAGGATGAGTGGCTGGAGCAGGTGGTTCTCCAGCTGCTGGTAGACCACGAAGAAGACCAGCACCACCACCCCGGCGGTGGGGGAGTGCAGGAAACCGGCACCGGCCGCGATCACCGCGCCGAGGGTCGCCCCGACCAGCGGTATCAGGTCGGCCACCGCCACCAGGAGGGCGATCACGGCCGCGAAGGGCACCCCGGTGAGGGTCAGCACCGCATAGGTCAACGCCCCGCAGATCACGCTGATCAGCAGATTCCCGGTGAGGTAGCCGGTGACGGTGCGCGACACCTCCCGGCCCACCCGGCGCAGCCGCTCGCCCTGACCGTCCCCGGCCGCCGCGAGCAGGCCGCTGGTTATCCGCGGCGCCTCCAACACCATGAGGTACGCCAGCACGATGACCGTGACCAGCCCGGCGACCGACTCGACGACGCCGCGCAGCACACCGACAGCGGGTTGGCGCAGGCGGCCGCCGAGGTCGCGCAGCTGCCCCGAGTGCTCGCTGACGTAGCGCCGCGCCCCGGTGCGCTCCAGTAGCTGCCCCACCGGGCCCCGCCCGGCGCGGGCCTCCCGCAGCAGCTCGGGTGCCCGGTCGGCGAAGCGGCCCAACTCCCCGAACAGCGGCACCAGGATGAGCGCGGCCAGGATCGCCAGCAGGACGAACGCGGCGAGGAACACCAGCAGTGTGGCCAGCGCCCGACGCCGGACGAAACGGCGTTGCAGCCGGTCGACGAGGGGCTTGAGCGCGACGGCGAAGAACGCTGCGACCACCGCCCAGACCAGCACCCGCCGGGTCGCGTACACGAACCCCAGCGCGAGCGCGGTCGCCAGCACCAGACCGATCACGATCAGAGTTCGGCGGCCGGTCACCCGATCGTCGACGTTGCTCATCCGGCGGGCCTTCCCCGCCCAGGCCGTCGGAAACCCGGCAAGGCGGGGCACAACGGCGATCAGTGGTGCGAGTTGTCGTCCGCGTCGGTGACGGGGTGGGCGCCGGCGGCGAACGTGTCGAGCGCGCCGGCGTGCAGCAGCCCACCGGGCACCGGGTCGCGCAGGGCGGCCACCGCCAGCCGGGCCACCGGCAGCCCGCCGGGGCGGGAGGTCGCGGCCAGCACCAGGTTGCCGTACCTGCGGCCGCGTAACATCCGCCGGTCGCCGACCACGCACACGTCGGCGAAGACCGCCCGCAAGGTGGCCACCTGCACCCGGCTCAGTCACCAGATCGCGCGCCTGGAACGGGAACTGGGCGCGAAGCTCTTCGAGCGCACCAGC
>NZ_JBEYSL010000201.1:0-11143 GCF_040642735.1 Micromonospora sp. NPDC047753
GGCCCGTCGGACCACGTGCCGTGGCTGGACGACCGCAAGTGGGCGTACATCCGCCTGGAGGGCCGCTCGTTCGGTGACACCCCCCTCAACGCCGGCAACATCACCAACATCGTCCTCCAGTACTGGTCCAGGTCCCGCACGTAGCCGTCGACCTCGGGCGGCGGCCGCTCGGCGATCCGCGCGCCGCGGCCCGGCAGCTCCGGTGCGACGACCGACAGGGCGTCGCCCAGCAGCTCCCCGAGGCGGTCGTCCCAACCGCGGAAGACGCCGGCCGAGCCACCCGCGGGGGGCAGCAGGAACAGCCGGCTCGCCGCGACGGTCACGGTGTCGCGGTCGCCGGGACGGCGAGCTCGGCGGCGTACATCCGGTCGAAGGCGGCGACCAGGGTACGGTCGGCCACGGTCCCCCCGCTGAGCGCCGTGCGGCACAGCATCTTCAGCGCGCGCCAACTTTTCGTGGCGGCGGCGAGCCCTTCGATGAACGGCTCGCCGTCACCGGCCAGCCCCGTCCACGGTTCACCGGTTCGCCGGTACGCCTCCGCCACCGCCAGGTACGCCCGCTCGATCATCAGCGCCGAGTGGTACGTGTTGGTCAGTTGCGCGTGCCGGCGCTGGCCGGGTGCGGTGAGCGCCGGCACGAACGCGTCGCGGTACCGGGACAGCTGCTGGGGCAGCGTCCGCCGGTCGGCGAGAAGGGCGTCGACGGCGGCGCGTTCACGACGGTGAACCGTCCCGTCGGCCAGGGCGGTCTGGGTCCGCTCGCCCAGGTGCAGCCGGTAGAGCGAGTCGTGCTTGTCGTAGACGTGGAACAGGTTGGAGCGGATCGCCTCGACGAACAGGGCCCGATCGAAGCGCAGCACCAGGGTACGGACGCCGACGTTGTCGATGCCGAGGTACGAGTTCTCGTCGAAGTCGACGACCGTCACCTTGTGCCCGTTGGTGCGGTGCTCGCGCAGGTAGTACTCGTCGAAGTGCTCGTGGTAGTAGCTGTCGACGCGGGCGACGCAGTGCCCGTGGTCGCGCACGGCGCCGCGCAACGTCACCTCGATGTCACCGTCGACGGGCAGGTGGTGCTTTTCCACGCCCCACTCCCCCAGTAACAGGGCGTCGCGGGCCGCCTCGCCGTCGAGAAGGTTCCGGCAGGACAGGCCACCCCACTCGGCGCGCAGCGTCGGGGCGCCGGCGACCAGGAGGAACGCCGCGAGCAGGCGAGGCGGCAGAAGCTGGGTCAGGCTGACGATGTGGCAGTCGTAGTAGACGCTCTCCACGGCGTTCCAGTGCCGGCCGGTGACCTCCGACTGGTGGGCGGTCACCCCGGGAACGTCGCGGGTCGGGTGGGCGACGGCGACGGGCTCGGGCTCGGGCACGAAGGCCACTGTCACGGCGTCGCTCGTCAGGCTGTCGGTCCTGGGACCGTCGACGGTGGTGGTCACGGGCGTCTCCCGAAGGCGAGGCGGAGGGTGGCGGGTGAGCGGAAGCTGAGCCCCTGCACGGGGCTCGGCGTCACGTCGGCGAAGCGCAGGCCGGGGCGGCGTTCGAGCAGGAGGCGCAGCGCGGTGGTCACCTCTGCCAGGGCCATCCGGCGGCCCATGCACTGGTGGCGCCCGGCGCCGAAGGAGAGCAGGCGCTGGTTTCCCGGCCGGCCCGGGTCGAACGTGTCCGGGTCCGGGAACACCGCCGGGTCACGGTTGGCCGAGCCGAGCAGGACGGTCAGCAACGAACCCTTCGGGATGTCCTGGCCGAGAAGCTCCCCGCCACCCCAGATGCGGATGGTGCTGTGGATCGGCGCCTCGTACCGCAGGGTCTCGTCCACCACCGCCTCGACGAGGGTGCCGTCCGCGGCGACCTGCGCCATCAGCTCAGGCCGCGAGCACAGGGTGTGCAGCACGTTCGCGATCAGCCGGTTGCTCGTGTCGATGGCGGCGGGGATGAGCAGCCCGACCTGGCGGACGATCTCGTCGTCGTCGACGTCGGCGCCCTCCGCGGCGGAGGACAGCAGCTGCCCGATGACGCTGTCGTCCGGTGCGGGTCGCAGCTCGGAGACCCGGCTGTGCAACAGGGCGCTCATGCGTGCCCACGCCGCGACGGCGGCCCGTCGGCGCACCGGATCGGCCGAGTCGATGAAGGCGATCACCGCGTCGCTGCAGGTCTGGAACTGCGGCACGTCCGCCGGTCGCAGGCCGATGATGCGCGACATCACCCGGATCGGTACGGCGTTCGCGAAGCCCGTCACGTAGTCGGCCGGGCCATCACCGGCCGTCGTGTCGAGATCGTCGAGCACGCCGCGCACCGCCGCCGGGACGAGTTCGTCGAGGTACCCGGGGATGGCCGACGCGGAGAAGCTCCGGTTGGTCAACGCCCGCAGCCGGACATGCTCCTCCCCCTCCACGTCGGTCACGGTGCGACCGAACAGCACCCGGGTCGCCCGGAACGGGCTCTCCACACTGGAACGCCGGTCTCGCAGCACCGCACCGGCGGCGGCGTGGTCGGTGGCGAACCAGGTGCGGCGCGACGTCGAGTGGACGAGCTGGCCCTGCGCCCGCAGCGCCGCGTACACGGGATAGGGGTCGAGCTGGAACGCGGGCGTCCCGAAGTCGCGGTCGGCGCCGTTGCGCGCGGGCGCGGTCACCGCATCACCGCCGCGCCGATGCTCACCGTCGTCGCCGCGCCGGAGCCGGAGACGGTGCCGAGCAGGAAACCCGAGGCCACCGCCGTCCGGCCTGCGGCGGTCCGGGAACGTCGGAACGCCGCGGCCGACAAGTCGACGAAGAACCGCCCGGCCCCGGACAACTCCAGCACCGCGCCGTAGATGGTGAACAGCACGATGTACGAGGCGGCCACGTCGAGCGGCGTGCCGTAGAAGCCGCTGTCGGAGTTGTAGAACGCGTCGACCAGCTGACTGAAGTCGAGCCCGGCGTGCGCGACCGGCCAGGACTGCGGCAACAACCCGCCGTAGTAGCCGTAGCCGAGGAACAGCAGGCAGACCGCCGGCAGAATCCAACCGGTGGCACGTCGACACGCTTCGAGCAGCAGGAGCAGCAGGACGGTGCCCAGCACCAGATCCGTCGCCGCCAGCAGGCCCTGCCGGTCGAGGAACGCGTTGTAGCCGCCGCCACCGCTGCCGATCCGGATCGGGAGGACGGGGTAGAGGCAGGCCGCGACCGCCAGGAGGCTCAGAGCCCAGTCGGTCACTGTGGGCCGCGTCGACGCGGGTGCCGGGACGCGCCCGTCGCTGTCGCTCCCGGTGGCCTCGGCCCGGTTGGCGCCTAGTCGGGCGCGTAGGCGGGCCGGCAGCCGCAGGTCGGACGGGTAGGCGAGGAAGACCAGCGGGAGTACGCCGGCCAGGAAGATGATCAGGTAATACTTGCTGCCCTGCGACAGGGGGCGGAACACCTGCCACAGGGCGAGAGCGCCGACCGCCAGCGCCGCCACGGTGAGGAGCAGGCCCGCCGGCCCGGAGAGCACCCGCCCTGGTTTCTCGTCCTCGAACTGGGCGGCCAGGTCCCGAGTCGCCTGCTCGGCGACGCTCGGGTCGCTCGGCTCGGCTTCAGATCGCGGTCGGGGTGGCCCGCCGGGGCTCGCTGTGGGCCCGTCAACGGAAGAGTTGGCTGGTCGGGCACGTGACTGTGAACCATCGGGCGAGCTGATGGGCGGCACGAAAGGACGATACACGTCGATTGGCTGACGGGTGGGGCATTGATCGGCGTTTCGCCGTCGGTGGTACGGAAACCACTGTGATCGGCCGGGCGTCGGCGGATATTTGCGTGGAGGGGTGTCGGACCGGGCGGTTAGGGTCGGGCGGTGACTTCGGGGCGACCACTGATTCAGGCTCGCGGGCTGGTGAAGCGGTTCGGCGATTTCACCGCTGTGGACGGCATCGACGTCGAGGTTCGCCCCGGTGAGGCGTTCGGTTTCCTCGGGCCCAACGGTGCGGGCAAGTCGTCCACCATGCGGATGGTCGGCTGCATCTCCCCACCCAGCGCGGGTGAGCTGCGCATCCTCGACATGGATCCGGTGGCTGACGGGCCGGCCATCCGGGCGCGCCTCGGCGTGTGCCCCCAGCTCGACAATCTCGATCCGGAGCTGACCGTCCGGGAAAACCTGACCGTCTACGCCCGCTACTTCGGCATCTCCCGCCGGGCGGCCCGGGAGCGCGCCGCCGAGCTGCTCGACTTCGTCCAGCTCACCGAACGGGCCGACAGCAAGGTCGAGCCGCTGTCCGGTGGCATGAAGCGTCGGTTGACCATCGCCCGAGCGCTGGTGAACGATCCGGAGATCGTGCTGCTCGACGAGCCGACCACAGGGCTGGATCCGCAGGCCCGGCACCTGGTGTGGGAGCGGCTGTTCCGGCTCAAGCAGCAGGGCGTCACGTTGGTGCTCACCACCCACTACATGGACGAGGCCGAGCAGCTCTGTGACCGGCTGGTGGTGATGGACGGCGGCCGGATCGTCGCCGAGGGCTCGCCCCGCGCGTTGATCGAGCAGCACTCGACCCGCGAGGTGGTCGAGCTGCGCTTCGCCGCCGAGTCGCAGGAACCGTTCGCCGGCAAGCTCGACGGGCTGGGGGAGCGGGTCGAGGTGTTGCCCGACCGGGTCCTGCTCTACGTGCCCGACGGCGACGCGGCGGTCGCCGAGGTCAGCGCGCTGGGGCTCCAGCCGGCGAATGTGCTGGTCCGGCGCAGCGGCCTGGAGGATGTCTTCCTGCACCTGACCGGCCGCACCCTGGTCGATTGATCCACTCGGCTTCCTGCAAGTCGGGGTGATACGGCGCAGCGGACAGCCCGACTTCCTGAAACCCGAGTCGATCGAGCGGCCTGACCGGCTGCCGACGAGCACCGCTCAACGGGCTCTGGCCCAGGTGATGAATCGGTCGGTCAACCGGTCCTGACCGGCCTGGCCGGCGAGGTCCCCGGCCGCCTCGTACAGCAACGTGGCGAGGTAGACGAGCAGGCCGACCCGGTCCTCTCGGTACTCGCCCAGCAGCGCCAGGCGGGCCGGTGAGCAGGGCCACGCCGCGCCGCAGACCCGGCAGCGCCAGGAAGGGCGTGCCGCGACGTGCGGGCGGTACCGGGGCATCAGAGCCTGCCGCCGTCGTTTGCCGACCAGGTGAGTCGCACGGGGAAGAACCTCCATCGGGTGGGTGGGAGCGCCCCGGATCGGGGGTCACGGGGCGCTCCCGGCCTGGTTCCGCCCGCCGTCTGGATCCCGTGAGCGGTTCCGCTGCGTGACAGTCTGGTGAAGGCCCGACTACTGTGGGAGGTTCCGCACGCCGACGACCAGCGCGTACGGCAATCGGCCCGGCACGGTCGGAGATGTACGGGGGTTGTCCGTGGAGAGTTCGTCCATGCTGGAGCACTTCGCCGAAGAGTTGCGACTGGCCCGGGCCGCCAGTGGGATGTCGCAGACGGCGCTGGCCGAGGCGTTGAGCTATTCCGGGGCGTTGGTCGCCAAGGTGGAGACATCCGAGCGCCGGCCGAGTCTGGACTTCGCCCGCCGTTGTGACGCCGTGTCCTCAGCCGACGGTCGGTTCGAGCGCATCCAGCGGCGGATCAGCCGTGAGGCGGTGGTGCCCTGGTTCCGCGACTGGGCCGGCATCGAGCAGGAGACCACAGCGCTGCGTTCGTTCGAGCCGCTGTGTGTGCCGGGCCTCCTGCAAACCGAGGGGTACGCCCGCGCGCTACTGACCGGCGGCGGCTTGTTCGCGGCAGATGAGGTCGAGCAGCAGGTGGCGACCCGGCTGGACCGTCAGAGACTGCTCACCCGAGACCGGCCTCCGCTGCTGACTACCGTGATCGACGAGCACGTGTTGCGCCGATCTGTCGGTGGGCCGGAAGTCATGCGCGAGCAGATTCAGCACCTCGTGAAGCTTGGCACGGCGTTCCCGAGGGTCCGAATCCAGGTAGTGCCGACTCCCGCCGGTGCTTACGCTGGCCTCGGAGGGCCGTTCGTGATCGCAAGCTCGTCGCAGGGGGAGGACCTTGTCTACCTCGCTGGACAGCGTCACGGGCAGGTCATCGACCGCGCCGATTACGTCCGTCAGATGGTCGAGGTGTGGGAGTCGATCCGCGGTGAGGCACTATCGCACGGGCAATCCCTCGATCTCGTGGCGGAAGTGGCGGAGACATGGATCTGCCCGGTGCCCGGTGGCGCAAGAGCAGTCGCAGCGGCCCAGATGGCGGCAACTGTGTGGAGGTTGCCGGCAACCTCCCCGGGTTGGTGGGCGTCCGGGACTCCAAGGACCCGACCGGCCCTGTGCTGGTCTTTGCGCCCGACACGTGGCGCGCGTTCGTCGGGTCCGACGCCGTCCGCCGCTAGCTGGTGCGGTGACCAGGAACCCACTCGGCTTTCAGGAAGTCGGGGTGTTGGGGCGGCTCTGACACCGCGACTTCCTGAAAACCGAGTGGATCAAAGGGGCCCAGGCCGACGGCGCGAAACCCGGGCGACACGTCGGCGGGGTCGTCGTAGGGTGACCGGCGGTCTGTCGTACCCCTTGGGTAGACAGGCCGTGGTGGACGGCGCGGTGGGCGGGGTGATCGGGTGAGTGTGACGGGATCGGCGCGGTTCCCCTGGGTGCCGGCGTACGCGGTGTTCGAGCACTACCTGGTGGGTCTGCGGCGCACCTGGCGGGCTGGGGTGTTCTCGTCGTTCCTGCTGCCGGTGCTGACCGTCGTCGGCTTCGGGCTGGGCGTCGGCACCTACATCGACCAGGGCGTCGGCGGGGTGCGTTACCTCGACTGGTTGGTCCCCGGGCTGATCGCCTCGACCGCGCTCCAGGTGACCGTCGGTGACTCGACCTGGCCGGTGTTCAGCAACTTCACGTGGGTCAGGACCTACTTCGCGCAGGGCGCGTCGCCGCTTCGGGTGGGCGACATCGTGGCCGGGCACCTGGCGTTCGTGCTGTTCCGGGTGCTCACCACGATTGTGGCGTTCCTGCTGGTCACCGGGCTGTTCGGGGCGTTGCGGTCGCCGTGGGCGGTGGCCACCCTGCCGGTGGTCGCCCTGCTCGCGCTGGCCGTCGCCGCGCCGACCTTCGCGTACGCGGCGTCGGTGTCGAGCGACAGTTGGCTGGCGATGCTGTTCCGGTTCGCGGTCATCCCGATGACGCTCTTCGCCGGCGTGTTCTTCCCGGTCGAGTCGTTGCCCGAGGCGCTGCGCTGGCTGGCGTACGCGACACCGTTGTGGCACGCCGTGGACCTGTGCCGCGCGGCCACCCTCGGCGTCGCCGCACAGTGGTCGGTCGTCGGGCACCTGCTCTACCTGGCCGCCTGGGCGGTCGCCGGCTGGTTGCTGGCGGTGCGCGCGTTCCGTCGCAAGCTCGTCGTCTGAGCAGCGGCTCGTCTTCCGAACAGCTTGCAGAGAGGGTGTCGTGGTCACGCTGATCCTGCCCCGGCTGGTCGACGTCTCCGCCGCGTCCCGGCGGTCGGCGTCGGTGGTCGGGCGCAACGTCGCGGCGCTGAAGTCGGTCTACTGGCTGCTGCTGCTCTCCGGCTTCGTGGAGCCGCTGCTCTACCTGCTCTCCATCGGGGTGGGCGTCGGCGCGCTGGTCGGCGACCTGCCGCTGCCCGACGGGCGGCTGGTCTCGTACGCCGAGTTCGTGGCCCCGGCGATGCTGGCCGCCTCGGCGATGACCGGGGCGCTCGCGGAGACCACCTTCAACTTCTTCGGCAAGATGAAGTACATGAAGCTGTACGACGGGATGATCGCCACCCCGGTACGGCCGTTCGAGATCGCCGTGGGCGAGTTGGGTTGGGCGATGCTGCGGGGCAGCGCCTACTCGGCGGCGTTCCTCGGGGTGATGGTGGCGCTGGACCTGACCAGCGTCACCCGGGCGTTGACCGCCTTCCCGGCCGCGGTGCTTGTCGGGTTCGCGTTCGGGGCGCTCGGCATGGCGATCTCCACCTTCATGCGGAGCTGGCAGGATTTCGACCTGATGGGCTCCGCCCAGTTCACGCTCTTCCTCTTCTCCGGCACCTTCGTGCCGGCGCAGGCCTACCCGACTTTGCTGCACTGGCTGGTCGAGGTCACCCCGCTGTACCGGTCGGTGCACCTGATCCGTGGGGTCGCGCTGGGCGGCGGTGGCTGGGTCTGGGTGCTCGACGTGCTCTACCTGCTGGCGATGCTGGCGGTCGGCCTGTACGTGGCCTCTCGCCGGATGGGCAGGTTGCTCTACAAGTAGGGGTTATGTGCGCGCGTTCACGGGGCATGTCCGGAGGTGACACCACCGACGAAGAGGAGGGGCGATGGCCTCGGACGAGTCTTCCGCCCAGCGGGAGCGGGAGCATGATCCCGCGAACGCGCCGGTCGGGCCTGACGCGGGGCCGGACAGCCCCACCGATCTGCCCGGCAGTGGCTGGAAGGCGGCGTTGCGCCGGACGGTCCGCGAATTCCAGGACGACAGCCTGACCGACTGGGCGGCGGCACTGACCTACTACGGGGTGCTGTCGATCTTCCCCGGCCTGCTGGTGCTGATCTCGATCCTCGGCCTGCTCGGCAAGAGTGCCACCGAGGGCGTCAAGGACACCGTCAACCAGGCGGTGCCGAACGACAGCATCCAGAAGATCATCGAGGGTGCGATCGACACCGCCCAGCAGAACGGCGGCCTGGCCAGCATCGCGGCGATCATCGGTCTGTTGGCCGCGTTCTGGTCCGCCTCTGGTTACATCGGCGCGTTCATGCGCGCGTCCAACACCATCTACGACGTGCCGGAGGGGCGGCCGATCTGGAAGACGCTCCCGATCCGGCTCGGCGTGACCGCGGTGGTCGGGGTGTTGCTGCTGGTCAGCGCGGTGATCGTGGTCTTCACTGGGCGTCTCGCCGAATCGGTCGGTGACGTGATCGGGTTGGGGTCGACGGCGGTCGCGGTGTGGGACATCGCGAAGTGGCCGGTGCTGCTGATCCTGGTCAGCCTGATGTTCGCGATCCTCTACTGGGCCTCACCGAACGCGCGGCACGGCGGCTTCCGCTGGGTCAGCCCGGGCGGGGTGCTGGCCGTGGTGATCTGGTTGGCGATCTCCGGCCTGTTCGCCTTCTACGTGAGCAACTTCAGTTCGTACGACGAGACGTACGGGACCCTCGCTGGGGTGATCATCTTCCTGGTCTGGCTCTGGCTGAGCAACATCGCGATCCTGCTGGGGGCCGAGTTCGACGCCGAGTTGGAGCGGGGCCGCGCCATCGAGGCGGGTCACGACGTCGACGACGAGCCGTACGTCGAGCTGCGCGACGACCGCAAGCTCCGCAAGAAGCGAAATTCTGCCGGCCGTCGCTGACGGCCCCGCGCGAATCGCCCCGCCACCGAGGATCGGCTGGCGGGGCGTTTGCGTGTCCGTCGATGGAACTGTTGGCGAGGGGACGCGACCGGTCCGTGATCCTTTCCTTGATCGACTAGTAGCTTTTGTTCTTTCGGACAAAAGTTGGTCTCGGAACGGCTGAAGCTCTGGACAGGCGGCGTGGAACGCTCCTACTGTGTCGGACACAACACACCGACATTGCGTCGATGTGAACGCTGCCAATGAAGAGGGGGCCCGAGTGCGCACCGTCGACCCCCTGCACGTGCGCCTGTTGCGGCTGCTCCGCGACGAGGGCGCTGTGTCCCGGGCCGAGCTGGGCGACCGGCTCCAGATGCCGCGTCCGCGCATGCTGGCCGAGCTGGATCGCCTGGTGGCGTTGGGTTATGTGGCCGAGGCCGGGCTGGCCGCGTCCCGAGGTGGGCGTCGCTCGACCCTCGTCGAGCTGAACCCGAAGCTGCGCTTCGCCGCCGTCGACCTCGGCGCCAGTTCGATGGACGTCGAGGTGGTCAACGGCCGCCTCGAACCGGTGGCCCACTACGCCGAGGCAGCCGACATCCGCAACGGCCCGAAGGTGACCCTGCAACGGGTCAACGAGCTGCTGCACAAGGCTCGGGTCGACGGCGCGTACGAGCGACTGGACGCTGTCGGCGTCGGCGTACCCGGCCCGGTCAGCTTCCGCGACGGCGTGCCGGTCTCACCGCCGATCATGCCGGGCTGGGACCGGTTCCCGGTGCGTGAGCTGCTCAGCCGGGAGCACGGCTGCCCGGCGGTGGTCGACAACGACGTCAACATCATGGCGATCGGCGAGCGGCACGGTGGGGTCGCCCACTCGGTGGACGACTTCCTCTTCGTGAAGATCGGCACCGGCATCGGGTGCGGCATCTACCTCACCGGCGAGGTCTACCGGGGCACCGACGGCTGCGCCGGCGACATCGGCCACATCCAGGTCGACTCGCACGGTCCGATGTGCTCCTGCGGCAACGTCGGCTGCCTGGAGGCGCTGTTCAGCGGCGCCGCGATGGCCAAGGACGCCGCGGCCGCCGCCCGCAGTGGGACGTCGCCGGCGCTGGCCGAGCGGCTGGCGCTGCGGGGCGTCGTCACCGCGCTGGACGTCGCCGAGGGCGCCGTCGAGGGCGACGTGACCTGCATCCAGCTGATCCGGGACGGCGGACGGCGGGTCGGCGGAGTGCTCGCCGGCCTGGTCAGCTTCACCAACCCGTCCATGATCGTGATCGGTGGAGGGCTGGCTCAACTGGGCCACATCCTGCTCGCCGAGATCCGCAGTGTGGTCTACCGGCGGTCACTGCCGCTGGCCACCGGCAACCTTCCCGTCGTCCTGTCCGAGCTGGGCGGCCGGGCCGGTGTCACCGGCGCGGCGGTGCTCGCCAGCGACGTCGCCTTCGGGGAAGCCGCATGAAGCTGTTCGAGATTCCGTCGTGAGCGAGGAGGAGACTGTGGCTCTGCCCGAGGATGACCCCGCCACCGCGTCGGCCGAGGCCGTCGCCGAGGCGCCGCTGGTCGAGGCTCCCGCCGACACCGTCGCGGGCGAGGTGGTCCTGCGCCTCACCGATCTGGTGAAGACCTTCCCCGGCGTACGCGCGCTCGACGGCGTGCAGCTGGAGGTGCGTGCCGGCGAGGTGCACTGCCTGCTCGGGCAGAACGGCGCCGGCAAGTCCACCCTCATCAAGGTGCTGGCCGGGGTCCACCAACCGGATTCCGGGCTGGTGGAGTGGCGCGGCGAGCCGGCCACGTTCGCCAACCCGCAGGCCGCCATGAAGGCGGGTATCGCCACGATCTACCAGGAGCTCGACCTCGTCGAGGACCTGTCGGTGGCGGAGAACGCGTTCCTCGGGCACG
>NZ_JBEYSL010000202.1:0-11104 GCF_040642735.1 Micromonospora sp. NPDC047753
CATCAGCCGTCTGCTGACGTCGGGCGGCGTTGCACCGGCCGGCGCCTGCAACTTCCCGGGCCGGTCGGGAGCCGTGACGCCCCCGACCGGGCCGGCCGGCTCACCCGCTCACTGCCGACGTCCGCTGCTCCTCCGCTGACCGATCGGTGACCGGCCCGGCCCGACCCGGTTCCACGTCCGGCTCGACCTCCTCCGGGCCGGGCTCGCGGGGCGTGGGGCGGCCCAGCGCGAAGACCACACAGATCACCGCGACGAACAGGTAGCCGAGCGCCACCTGGCCGTTGGCGTTCCACTCGATCCGTTCGCCGTGGATCAACCCGATGAACGACAACAGTGCACCGGAGCCGGCGAAGATCGCGGCCCGAACGAACCGCTTGTCGATGATGAAGACCACCACCGCGCCGAGCACCAGGCCGGCGAGGATCGCACCCTGACCCAGCACCAGAAGCCCGTCGTAGATCACGCCAGCGCCGTTGAGCGCATCGTCGCCGACCGCCGCGGCGGTGGTGCCCGCCGCCGCCAGAGCGTTGTCGATCTGCCCGGTCGCCCAGGCGGCGATGTTCGGAATCAGCGCCGCGACCACTGCGGCGGCGTGCGCCCTGGGGGTCGCCTGGAACGCCTGCGCCCCGATCAGCAACCCGATGTAGAGCAGAATCGGCACGATCGCCGCCGTCGGGAAGATCGCGCCGAGCAGCCCGAACATGCCGAAGAAGCAGAGCAACGCGATCACCACACCGGTCGCCATCGAATAGCCGCTGCGCCCACCGGCGGCCTTCCAACCCGGGTGACCGACATAGACGGCCGGTGGGAACGGCGAGCCGAGCGCGGCCCCGATCACCGCACCCGCGCCATCGGCGAGCAGCACGCTGCGCAGGTTGTAGTTGTCCCCCGCGGTCGCCGCGCTCTCCACGTTCGTCATTCCCTCGGTGAAGTTGTAGACGCCGAGCGGGATCGCCGTCGCCAGCAGAGGCGCCATGTCGACCAGCCCGGCGAAGAGCAGGTCCAGCTTGAACGAGGGCACGGCGATCGCGATGTCCCGGGCGGCGGCCGTGACGTCCGGCACCGACATCGCACCGCCGGCCCAACCGATCGCGGTACCGAGCAGCAGTGCCGCGAGCCCGATCGGGAAGTTGAACGGCAACTTCACGTCGGTCAACAACCCGATCAGCAGCAGCGCGAGGACCGGCAGGGCGACCCAGGCCATCCGCCACATCTGCCCGGCGGGGTTCATCGAGATGAACGTGATGGAGATTCCCGCAAGGGTGCCGAGCAGCGCGGCCCGTGGCGCGTACCGGCGGATGTAGGGCCCGACGAACGCGCCGATCAGCACGATCACGCCGATGATGAAGGCCCACGCCAGCCCGGCCTCCCAGGCCCGCACCGGATCCTGGGTGCGCAGGTAGATGGGGAGCATGATGACGAAGATGACGATGAACATGTGCGGCACGCTCGGCCCGTACGGCAGGGCCGTCACGTCGGTGCGGTTCTCCCGTCGAGCCAGCCGGCGGGCCAGGTAGGTGTAGTAGATGTTTCCGGCGACCAGGGCGATGCCCAGTGCCGGCAGGATGGTGCCGAACACCTCCCCCTCGGGGAGGTTCACCACGGCGAGGCAGAGCCCGGTCAGGGTGAGCACGTTGACCAGGACGTTGACGCCGAATCCGAAGAACGCGTTGGTGTCGCCGCGGACCCAGTACGGCAGCGCGACGCTTGTGGGTTTGGTCGAGACCATGACTGCTCCCGGTCAGGAGGAGGGCTGCAACACGGGGGTGGTGGGTAGCGCGGCGCGTACCTGCAGCGAGTCGGCGACCCAGCCGAAGATGCCGCCCTGGGCGGCGATCATGTCGAGCCCGACCCGGTGGAATTCCGGGAAGTAGGACCCGACGCAGTCGGCGAGCACGAGGCACTCGTACCCGCGGTCGTTGGCTTCCCGGACGGTGGTGTGCACGCAGACCTCGGTGGTGACCCCGGTGACCAGGAGGCTGCGGACACCCCGCCCGGCGAGCAGGACGTCCAGGTCGGTGGCGTGGAAGGCACCCTTGCCGGGCTTGTCGATGACCGGCTCGTCGGGCAGCGGCCTCAGCTCGTCGATGATGTCGTGGCCGTACTCGCCGCGGACGAGGATGCGACCCTTGGGTCCGGGATCACCGATCCGCCTGCTCGGCGCACCGCGGCTGAGCTTGGCCGGCGGACAGTCGGACAGGTCGGGCAGGTGCCCCTCGCGGGTGTGCACGACACTCAGGCCGACGGCGCGGGCGGCGGCCAGCAGCGCCGCGAGCGGTGCGATGGTGCGGCGCAACTGGGCGACGTCGTTGCCCAGGCTCTCACCAAACCCGCCGGGCTCCAGAAAGTCGCGCTGCATGTCGATGACGAGCAGCGCCGTGGTCGAGATGTCGAAGGCGTACGGGCTGGGCCGCGCCGCCGCGATGGTCACCATGGGCGCACCTCACTCGGCCGTGGCGGCGATGACGTCGTCGGATGTGGTGACGCAGCCGAAGACGCCGCCCTGCATGGTGACCATGTGCAGTGCCGCGTCGTGGTTGGCCTTGTCGGTGGCGCCGGTGCAGTCCGAGAGGATCAGGCACTCGTACCCCCGGTCGTTCGCCTCGCGCATCGTGGTGTGCACGCAGACGTCGGTGGTGATGCCGGTGAGGATCAGGTGGGTGATGCCCCTGCTGCGGAGCACCAGGTCGAGGTTTGTCGCGTAGAAGGCACCCTTGCCGGGCTTGTCGATGATCACTTCGCCGGCCACCGGGGCCACTTCCGGCACGATCTCCCAGCCCGGCTCGCCCCGGACCAGGATCCGGCCGGCCGGGCCGGGCGCGCCGATCTCGGCGCCGATGCGCGCCGAACGCCACAGCTTGTTCGCCGGCAGGTCGGACAACTGCGGGTCGTGTCCCTCCCGGGTGTGCACGACAAGCATCCCGAGCGATCGCGCGTGCTCGAGCAACCGGGCAGTGGCCGGCAGGCCGGCCCGGGTGAGGCCGATGTCGTAACCCATCGCGTCGACGTAGCCGCCCGGTCCGCAGAAGTCGGTCTGCCAGTCGATGCAGAGCAGTGCGGTACGCGCGGTGTCCGCCGCGCCGTCGTAGGGCCACGGGTAGGGGTTGGCCGTTACCGGCCCGATGCTGCCCATCCTCTCGCCTCCTGTCGTGATCGCTGATGCTGGCGCGTCAGCGCCGGGCGGCGGATCGGCGGTAGGCCCGCCACCCGCCGCTGGCGCTGATGTCCTCGGCCGGCGGGCCCGCCGCGTACGCTTCGCAGAGGAACCCGAGCACGTCACGTCCGTCGTGCAGCTGGACCCAACCGAGCGAGAGGGGTGCTGGCACTCCGGCCAGCAACCCACCGAGAGCCGCGCTGGGCAGCCGCCACAGCTCGACCTCGATCGGGTGACCGTTCGCGCCGACCCGGACCAGACCTGGCAGCCCTTCGCCATCGGGCGTGTCCATCCGGTACAGCCGGTAGAGCGGCGCGGTGCGGGCGGTACCGGCGAGGACCGCGCCGCGCCCGAGCAGCTCGCCGTTGCGGGATTCGCCGGTCAGGTGCCGGCCGACCACTGCGACAAGCAGCTCAGCCGAGCGCTGGGGAGGTGGCGGGCTCGCCTCGACCATCTGGGTCGACGCGCCCTCGGTGACCGCGGCGGCCAGCCTGGCCAGGGTGGTGTCGCTGAACGCCGGGCCGACCAGGGTCAGGCTCGCCGGGCGGCCGGAGCTGGTGAACCCGTTGGGTACGGTCACCGCGGCCAGGTCGAGCAGATTCGCGAACTGGGTGTAGCGGCCGAGCATCGCGTTGCGCCCGATCGGATCCTCGGCGATCTCGTCGAGCGTGAAGGTGGTGCCGACGGTGGGCACCACCAGCACGTCGACGTCCTGCCAGAGCTGGTCGACCTGGGCTCGCAGTTCGCGCAGGCGGTGTTGACCGCGGAAGGCGTCGATCGCGTCGTAGCGACGCCCGGTCTCCAGTACGGCACGGGTCACCTCGAAGACCGACTCGGGGTGCGACCGCAGGAAGCCGTCCAGGGCGACGAGCCGCTCGGCCACCCAGGGCCCCCGGTAGAGCAGGTCGCCCGCCTCGAAGAAGGCACCGAGCGGCACCGACCGACGGGACCCGACGAAGGTGTGCAGCCGTTCCACCCCCGCCGCGAACCGGGCCTGCTGCCCGCTGTCGCCGAAGAACTCCAGGTCCTCCGCCCGGGGCACCCCGAGGCGGAGCGTCCCCGGCGGGCGGGGAACCACCCGCTCGGCCGGGAACGGACGTCCCCAGGGGTCGGTCGAGGTGACCGCGCGGGCGGCGTGCAGCACGTCGAGAGCGCCTGCCACGTCGGTGGTGAAGACCGACACGCAGTCCAGGGAGCGGCAGGCGGGCACCACGCCGGCCGTACTGAGCAGACCCCGGGTGGGCTTGAGACCGACGATCCCGTTGAGCGCCGCCGGCACCCGACCGGAGCCGGCGGTGTCCGTACCCAGGGCGAAGCTGACCTGGCCCGCAGCTACGGCGACCGCTGAGCCGGAGCTGGAACCCCCGGAGATGAGGCCGCCGCCGAAGACGCTCTGGCAACTGCCGTACGGCGAGCGGGCGCCGGTCAGACCGGTGGCGAACTGGTCGAGGTTGGTCTTGCCGACAAGCAGCGCGCCGGCGTCGAGGAGTCGCCGCACCACTGGCGCGTCCTCGACGGCCTCGTACCCGAAGTCGGGGCAGCCCGCGGTGGTGACCATGCCGGCCACGTCGATGTTGTCCTTCACCGCGAACGGGATCCCGTACAGCGGCAGCGCGGGATCGCCGTAGCGGCTCAGCGACTCGGCGCGCTCACGCAGACGATCGGCCGGGACGGTGCTGATCCAGACCGGTCCGTCGTCGTGCCCGGCGAGCCCGTCCAGGACTCGCTCGGCCTGGTCCGCCGGGGTCAGGCCGCCCTCACGGTACGCCGACCGAAGCTCCGAAATGGACCCTACTCGCTCTGGCATACTGTCGATTGTCGACTGTTCTGTTACAGGAACCCGCGCGTCACGTAACGACAACATGACGGCGCGTGGCCCGGACTCACCGGGCCACGGCCGACCTCGGCTAGCCCAGATACGAGCGAGCGCCGTGCCCGGAGAGCACGGTGAGCACCTCTTCCGGGTCTCCCCCGGCGACCGCCTCGAACAACCGCTCATGCCGGTGGACACCGTCCAGCGGCTGCGCCAGCTCCGCCTCCCGGCGCAGGTTGATCGCCATGTAGAGCTGAAGCTTCACCAGGATCGAGCCGTACACAGCGGAAAGCTGACGGTTACCGGCGAGTGCCACAAGCGCGACGTGGAACTCCCGGTGCGACTCGGCGACCGCCATCCGGTCGCCGGCCCGGGTCGCCTCCCTCAACTGGTCCAGCGTCGCCCGCAGTCCGGCGAGGTCACTCTCCCTGGCGACCGGGATCCCCGCCCGTACCGAGAAGCGTTCCAGCACGTCACGCAGCTCGTACAGCTCCCGCACGTCGCGGTCCGACAGGGTGGCGACCCGAACACCGCGCCGGGGCACGTGCTCGACCAGCCCCTGCTGGGCCAGCAGCCGCAGCGCCTCCCGCAACGGAGCCCGGCTGATCCCCAGCCGTCGGGTCAACTGCTCCTCCACCAGGCGTTCGCCCGGGTCGCTCTTGCCGCTGAGGATTTCCCGGGTCAGCCGAGAGACGGCGAGGTCCACCAGGCTGACGCTCTCCAGCTCACCATCCACCGTCGATGCGGCCACGTCGTCCACGCCGATGAGTCTGCCACCTGCCGCCGCACGACCCGCGTGTGCGCGCCCCGGCGCGGACCGGGTCGCCTGCGCCTGACCTACGTGAGGTTCTGCCGGCCCCACCCGCAACCGCCTGACCACGGCGTCAGGCGACGCAGAACTCGTTGCCCTCAGGGTCGAGCATGACGACGTGCCCGAGGACATCGCCGTAGCACTCCTCGCGGATCACTGTCCAGCAGGCCGGGGCGGCAGCGTGGGCACGACGGTGGCTCAGTGGCCACGGAACGCCTCCTCCAACCACCACGAGCCGCGCGCGGCGCTGACCTTGGCGTCGATCACCAGCGGTCGGGTACGGGGACCAGCGAGCCAGTGGCGTGCCGGTTCGAGGTCGTCGACGGTCCGGACGGTCAACCCGTCGCAGCCGTAGCCACCGGCGATCGCGGCCAGGTCG
This sequence comes from Micromonospora sp. NPDC047753, assembly GCF_040642735.1. Taxonomy (NCBI): domain Bacteria; kingdom Bacillati; phylum Actinomycetota; class Actinomycetes; order Micromonosporales; family Micromonosporaceae; genus Micromonospora; species Micromonospora sp. NPDC047753. Next base: position 6,158 of record NZ_JBEYSL010000202.1, read on the forward strand.
GTCTCGGGGAAGGTGACCGTCTCCAACGGGTGCCCGTCCGGCCCGAAGTGGTGCACCTCCGCCCCGTACGCCGCGTCGTCGTAGATCACCACGAGCAGGGGTAGCGCCAGCCGGACGGCGGTGACCAGTTCGGTGGCGGACATGACGAAGCCACCGTCGCCGACCGCGGCGACGGTGAGCCGGTCCGGCCGGGCGACCGCCGCGCCGAGCGCACTGGCCAGCCCGAGCCCGACCGACTGGAACGCCTGGGTGAAACAGAATCCGGCCACGTCCGGCACGTCGAGCCACATTGACGGGTAGCCCATGAAGTTGCCGGAGTCGACCACCACCGTCCGGTCGGCCGGCAGCAGGTCGTCCAGGGCGGCCGAGAGCCTCCTCGGGTCGATCGTCGCCGGGGCGCCGGCCCGCGCCGGCGCACTCTCGTCCCGGTACGGGACGGTCCGCCACCGGCCGTGGTCGCGGATCCGCTGTGCCAGCTCCGGCGTACGCCACCCGCCGGTGGTCGCGCCCGCGGGCCCGGTGGAGTCGACGCCCAGGCGAGCGAGCAGCGCCTCGGCGACAGTCGCCACTCCACCGGCCACGGTCAGGTCGACCGGACGGTTCACTCCGAACGCGGTCGGGTCGCGGTCTACCTGAACGACGACGGCGTCGGGCGGGATCAGTTCGCCGTGCCTGGTGGTCCACATATTCAGCGTGCTGCCCCAGGCGACGACCAGATCCGCCCCGCCGATCAGCTCGGCGGTGAGCGGGGTGGCGAAGCCGCCGGCCACGTCGAGGTTCCACGGGTTCCCGGCGAACAGCCCCTTCGCCGCGGCGGAGACCGCGAGCAACGCGCCGCACGCGTCGGCGAGCCGGATCAGCGGTTCCCGGGCCGAGCGGGCGCCCCGACCGGCGATGAACACCGGTCGGCGGGCAGCCTGGAGCGCGGCCAGCAAGGGCTCGACGTGCGGGGCGGTGACCGGGGCCCGCGCGGCCGCGGGGACCGGGCCGGACCATGGTTCGGTCACTGCCTGCTGCACCTCCAACGGGAGGCCCAGCACCACTGTCGCGCCCCGCGCGGCGGCCCGGTAGGCCGCGCCCGCGTCCTCGGCCGCGTGCGTCGCGCGTACCCGGTGGAAGTCGGCCCCGACCGCGGCGGCGAGTGCCGGCAGGTCGATGAAGAAGTTCGACAGCGGCGCGGTCGCCTCCGGGGCCAGGACCACCATCGGGGTACGGCTCTTCGCCGCCTCGGTGAGGCCGGTCAGCGCGTTGGTGACGCCGGGGCCCTGGTGCACCGAGAGCAGCCCCACCGTCCCGGCGGTGCGGGCGTACCCGTCTGCCATGCTCGCCGCGCCGCCCTCGTGGGCCGCCGCCACGAACCGGGCGCCGGCCGCGACGAGCGCGTTAGTGACATGGAAGTTGCCACTGCCGACCACCCCGAAGACGTGCCGTGCGCCGTGTCCGTACAGAACCCGCCCGACCACCTCGGCTACCCGCATCGGTGGTCCGGCCTACCGTTCGACCAGCGCGAGGACCCGGCACGGGCTGCCCGACCCGGAGACGATGGGCAGCGGCCCGGCGATCACCACCGCGCCGGTCGCCGGCAACTGCGCCAGGTTACGGAGCTGGGTCATGCCGTACTTGTCCTGACCCAGCAGGAACGAGTGGCACGGGAAGGGCGGGTCGAACGAGTGCGCGGCGCCCGCGTCGGTCCCGACCGTCTCCACCCCGACGCCCTGGATCGGCGACTCCTCGGCCAGCCAGCGGGCGCACTCCACGGAGATGCCCGGGGTACGCCCGGCGTTGGCGTACCGCTCCGGGTCGTCGCCGTACGCGTCCCAGCCGGTGCGGTAGAGCAGCCAGCCACCGCTGGGCAGGGCGCCATGTTCCGCCTCCCATGCCTTGACGTGCTCGACCTCGAGCAGGAAGTCGGGATTCTCGGCGGCGTCGGCGGCGTGGTCGATCACCACAGCCGGGGCGATCAACTGGCTCACCGGAACCTGCGACACGTCCGCGCCGTGTTGACCGGTGACCCAGTGCACCGGGGCGTCGAAGTGGGTGCCGGTGTGCTCACCGGTGGAGAAGTTGTTCCAGTACCAGGCCGGGCCCCTGTCGTCGTACCGGCTGATCTCGCTGAGTTGAAACGGCCAGGTCTGGCCGAACTGCTCGGGCAGACCCAGGATCGGGGTCTGGTCCGAGAGCGGAGCGGTGAGGTCGACAACCTGGATCCGGCCGCTGGAGAGAGCGGCGACAAACTCCTGCAGCACCGTCATGCGGCGACGGTACACCCGCTCACACTCCAGATAGGACCGACGCCCACAGGCCCATTCCTCCCGTGTCGGACCGGGGCGGTCACCCGGCGGGCAGGACCCCACGTCGGAGCCACGACACTGTTGATCTCGCTCCTGACGTGCGTTCGCCGCCGCGTCAGCGTCTAGGCTGCTTGGGTGGCCGACGCCGACCTGGTGACGAACGAGGAGCGACTGAGACGTATCGAGGCGATCACCGACGCCGCCCTGTCGGGGCTCAACATCGCCGAGTTGCTCGACGAGCTCCTTGAGCGGGTCCGCGACCTGCTCAAGGTCGACACCGCCACCATTCTGCTGCTTGACGACCACACCGGCGAGCTCGTCGCGACCGCGGCCAAGGGCCTGGAGGAGGAGGTGCGCCGCGGTTTCCGCGTCCGGGTCGGGCGCGGCTTCGCCGGCCGAGTGGCAGCGACACGCGCCCCGGTCACGATCGACAACGTGACACCCGACGACGTGGTGAATCCGATCCTGCTCGCCACGGGCATACGTGCCCTGCTGGGCGTGCCCATGCTCGTCAACGGCAACCTCGTCGGCGTACTGCACGTCGGCTCTCTGGCCCTGCGGCGGTTCGGTCCCGACGACGTGCGGCTGTTGCAGCTCGTTGCCGATCGCGCCGGCCTGGCGGGGCAGGCCCGAGCACAGGTTCTCGACCGGCAGGCGGCGCTGGCCCTGCAACGCAGCCTGCTACCCGGCCGGCTGCCCGACATCCCCGGCCTGGACCTGGCCGCCCGGTACGTGCCCGGCCACGACCTCGGCATCGGCGGCGACTGGTACGACGTGTTCACGTTGCCCTCGGGCTGGCTGGGTGCCGTCATCGGTGATGTCTCCGGCCACGGGCTGCCGTCCGCCGTCGTCATGGGACGCATCCGCAGCGCGCTACGCGCCTACGCTCTCGACTCCGACGATCCCGCCACGGCGCTGACCTCCCTCGACCGCAAGATCCACCACTTCGAGGCGGGCAGCCTCACCACCGCCGTCTACGCCCTGATCGCACCCGACCGCACGACTGTGCACCTCTCCTCCGCAGGCCATCTGCCACCGCTGCTGGCCGTCCCCGGCCACCCCACCCGGCCTGTCAACCTGACGGTGGATCGCCCACTCGGTGTGGGTCGACCATCAGTCGATCGCCGCACGACCGTTCTGGACCTACCGCCGGGTGCGGCGCTCGTCCTCTACACCGACGGACTGGTCGAACGCCGCAGCGAGGTGATCGACACCGGCATCGAGCGTCTCGCCGGCGCCGTGCAGTCGGGGCCAGCCGAGGCGTTGTGCGACCACATCATGATCACCACCGCGGAGGAGCGTCCCAACGACGACATCGCTCTGCTGGTCATCCGCCGCCTGAGCCACTGAACGTCATCGTCCTCGCCCCACCAGCTCGTCGGCGCCGAGGAAGTGGCCGAGGGAGCGGTAGATCGAGCACAGTTCCTCACCCCGGTGTTCGGTACCTCGTGCCCGCCCAGAGGCCTGTCCGGGGTGATCCGTCGGTACTCCTACCGCAGGTACAGCGAGGGACGGGCCGCCCACTGGCTGCTCCTGCTCGCTGCCGACCGGGTGGACGCGGTCGAGGGCACCTTGGCGTCGTTCCTGAACCGCCACCCTGACAGTCCGATCACCGAAACCGGTGTCCTGAGCGAGTTCACGCACCACGGGCTCTCGTCCCGGCTGAGCGGCAAGCGGGTCGACCGCGTCCACCATCCGCTCGACCCGGTCCTCGTCGCCGCGCCCTGGGTGCTGGCCGCGGGGGTCGCCTACCTGGCCCTCCGCCGGGTCGCCGGCCGCACAAGGAACGAAGCCGGCCTCCGCGGTGGAGCCGCGCCGAGACACTTCCCCTGGCGGCACCGAACATCGAACGGCCTCGCTTCAACCCACCTGCGCGCCACTAGTGGAGGATCAGCAGGGGGTCAGCTGCCACGTCACCTTCGTCACGTTGACCGGTATATACAGGTTTCCCCCGGTCCCGCCGGCAGGAGCGCAGTTCTTGAAGGGAATCGACGAGCCGAAAGTGAACCCGGATATCACGGCGTCGCGGCCTGTGCCGTTGTAGAAGTTGAACCCCTGGATGCTGCCGGTCCACTCGCTGTTGGTCGTCAGAGACGGCGTCTCCACGGGACCCTGCGGCGGGTGATTCCAGTTGGGCCAGATGCAGAGCATGCCCTGCGGGCAGTTCCCGGAGCCCCAGTTTTGTATCGACACTCCGGGTGCTGCCGCCGAGGCGGCGGGGGCGGTGGCCAGCACGCCTGCGACGGACGCGGCGATGGCGATGGATTTCAACAGCACGGTTCACCTGGTTTCATAGACGCCGGTAGATGCGGAATTTAAACTACCGGCGGAAAATTGACAGGTCAAGCACCTGAACGACGTAGTCCGGGCGGGTCACTCGGAAGCTGGCGTCCATCACTGCCCACGGGAGAGCCGACCGCGTTCTCACCCGACGGCGCCACTCGTCTGAGGTCAGGGCGGTCCGGGAGGCGCGGACCGCCCTGAATGTGAAGCAGTACCGGGCTCAGCCCTTCTCGCCCGCCTCGGGTCGAGTCGCGAAGTCGTCATCGGTGGCCCTTGTACGGGGGTGCCCGGCCGACCTCAGGACATCGGGACCGCCGAGGACTACCTGGCCCAGGCGCGGGTGCTCTCACCGCTCTGGCCGCTGACCGCCGAC
>NZ_JBEYSL010000203.1:0-11098 GCF_040642735.1 Micromonospora sp. NPDC047753
CTGCCGGCACCCGCAGGGTGAAGGTCTCCCCGGGCGTGCCGCCGCCCCCGCCGTAGAACAGCAGGGGGTCGGTGAGGTTGGCGACCCCACCCCCACCCCGCCGCACGGCGTCGATCTTGCAGTTTGTGTTGGTGAATTGCCCTTGAATGGGCGAGAAGCGAGAGCAGTAAGTGCAAGATCGCGGGGCGTGGCGGTGGGGCCGGCGCGGGATTGGTCAGAGAAGTCGGGATTGAGCAATAATCGCCCGGGCGGTGAGCGGACCAGGCCGTTCAATCGATCTTGTGGAATGGAGGGGCTGGTGAGGTCGCGCCACGCAGCGACAAGATCGCGATTTGTGCACGTCTTCACAAGCGCCTACGCTGTGACTCCGACGCGCCCTGCTAGCACAGCCGGCAATCTCGGTCGCCAGCGGGAGTCCACAAACGGCCGACCAGCGGAGTTGGCCGAGGATCGCACCGCACGGAGTCTCATGAGTCAGCACCGTCACCCAGGCGCGCCCGGCCGCGCCGGTGCCGTACCGGCGCTCCCGGATCTGCCCGAGGCGACCGTCGCTCGGCTCCCGGAGTACCTGCGCGCGCTGCACAACCTCGCCGACACCGGGCACGAGACGGTCTCCAGCGAGGGTCTCTCCGCCGCCGCCGGGGTCAACTCCGCCAAGCTCCGCAAAGACCTTTCCCACCTCGGCTCGTACGGCACCCGGGGCGTCGGCTACGACGTCGCGCTGCTGATCGAGCAGATCGAGTATGTGCTCGGGCTCACCCAACGTCGGGCGGTCGCCCTGGTCGGCGTGGGTAATCTCGGTCACGCTCTGGCCGGCTACGACGGCTTCGCCAGCCGGGGCTTCCGGATCGCCGCACTGCTCGACGCCGATCGCTCACGGGTCGGTGAGGAGATCAACGGCCTGGTGGTCAGGCATGTTGACGACCTGCCGACGGTCGCCGCGGAGGAATCCCTCGCGATCGGCGTGATCGCCACCCCGGCCGCCGCCGCCCAGCAGGTCGCCGACCAACTGGTCGCCGTCGGCGTGACGAGCATCCTCAACTTCGCGCCGTGCGTACTCTCGGTTCCGGAGGGGGTCGACGTGCGCAAGGTCGACCTCGCCATCGAGCTGCAGATTCTGTCCTTCCACGAGCACCGCAAGGCGTCGCTGACCGCGCTGCCCGCCACCGGCGGGTCCGCTCTCACGGCCCTGCCGGGCGGGTTCGCGGCCACCGATACCCAGGAGGCGATAGGCACGTGAAACTGCTCGTCGTCGGCGCGTCCTACCGGACCGCCCCGGTCGCCACGCTGGAGCAGCTGGCCGTGCCCCCCGCCGACCTGACCCGCACACTGGACCGCCTGGTAGCCCAGCCGTACGTGGCCGAGGCGGTGATCGTCTCCACCTGCAACCGGGTGGAGGTCTACGCCGCCGTGTCCGGATTCCACGGTGGGCTCGGCGACGTCTGCGCCGTGCTGGCCGAGCAGGCCGGCAGCTCGCCGACCGCGCTCGCCAGCCACCTGTACGTGCACTACGACACAGCGGCCGTGGACCACGTCTTCCGGGTCGCCACCGGTCTGGACTCGATGGTGGTGGGCGAGGCGCAGATCCTCGGCCAGCTGCGTGACGCGTACCACTGGGCCACCGGCGCCGACTCGGCCGGCCGGCTGCTGCACGAGCTGATGCAGCAGGCGCTGCGGGTCGGCAAGCGGGCCCACGCCGAGACCGGCATCGACCGGGCCGGCCAGAGCGTCGTCACCGCCGCCCTGGAGCTGGCCGCCGGGCACCTCGACGGCGACCTCGTCGGCCACCCGGCCCTGGTGGTCGGCGCCGGTGCGATGGGTTCGCTCGGGGTGGCCACGCTATCCCGGCTCGGTGCCGGGCCGCTCACCGTCAGCAACCGCGGCGCCGACCGGGCCGTCCGGCTCGCCGAGTCGTACGGGGCGAGTGCCGCGCCGATGACCGAGCTGGCCGACACCCTCTCCACAGTGGACATCGTAGTGGCCGCCACCGCGTCCACCGAACCGGTCCTCACCCGGTCGGTGGTCACCGCGGCGCTGGCCGAACGCGACAGGTCCCGGGGCCCGCTGGTCCTGCTCGACCTTGCCGTTCCGCGCGACGTCGAGGAGGGCGTCGCCGAGCTGCCCGGTGTCGAGGTGATCGACATCGACCGGATGGCGGCGCTGCTCGCCGACGGCCCGGCGGCTGCCGACGCCGCAGCCGTCGAACGCATCGTCCTCGGCGAGGTGGAGGGCTTCCTCACCTGGCTGCGCGGTGCCGACGTGGCACCCACGGTGGCCGCGCTGCGCGGCCGGGCCGACGACGTGGTCACCGCCGAGCTGCGCCGACTGGCCCAGCGTCGCCCCGACCTCGGCGACGACCTGCGGGCCGAGGTGGCCCGCACGGTGCACCGGGTGGTGCAGCGGCTGCTGCACCAGCCCACCGTCAAGGTTCGCCAGTTGGCCGCGGAGCCCGGCGGCGACCAGTACGCGGCACTGCTGCGCGAGCTGTTCGACCTCGAGGTGCCGCAGACCTCGCCGGTGGACACCGTCCCGGACGTGCTGACCCCCGACCTCGGCATGGCGCTCCCCGGCACCGACCCGTTGTCCGGAGCCGACGCCGCCGAGCCCACCCCACCCAGCGGAGGTGCGCGATGACCGCCCCACTGCGCCTCGGCACCCGGGGCAGCGCCCTGGCGATGGCCCAGTCCGGCCAGGTCGCCGAGGCGTTGACCGTCGCCACCGGTCGCCCCGTCGAACTGGTCGAGGTGGTCACCGCGGGCGACCGCTCCAACGCGCCGGTGCACCGGCTGGGCGTCGGTGTGTTCGTATCCGCACTGCGCGACGCGCTGACCGCCGGGACGATCGACTTGGCGGTGCACTCGTACAAGGACCTGCCCACGGCCGCCGCCGGTGGGCTGCACATCGCGGCGGTGCCGGCCCGGCAGGACCCGCGCGACGCGTTGGTGGCCCGCGAAGGCCGAACGCTCGCCGAATTGCCGCCCGGGGCCACTGTGGGCACCGGCGCGCTGCGTCGGATCGCCCAGTTGCACGCCCTCGGCCTGCAACTGGAGGTCACCCCGATCCGCGGCAACGTCGACACCCGCCTGGGGCGGGTGCTCGGCCCCGAAGCCGATCTCGACGCCGTCGTCCTGGCACGGGCCGGTCTGGCCCGACTTGGCCGACTCGACGTGATCACCGAGTCGCTGGACCCGATGCTCATGCTGCCCGCTCCCGCTCAGGGCGCGTTGGCCGTGGAGTGCCGGGTCGACGACCGGGACCTGGTCGAGCTGCTCGCCGTGCTCGACCACGCACCGTCGCGTTCCGCGGTCACCGCAGAACGTGCGTTTCTGGCAACCCTGGAGGCCGGGTGCAGCGCACCCGTCGCCGCCTATGCCGAACTCGCCGAAGGCGAGACCGGCGATGAGATCTACCTGCGCGGGGCGGTGATCAGCCCGGACGGCACTCGTGACCTCCGGCTGTCCCGCACCGGAACGCCCGCCGACGCGGCGGAGATCGGTAAGGCACTCGCCGCCGAACTCCTCGACCTCGGCGCCGACTCGATCCTCGGCCACGAAGGACACACCGGCCCGGGGACCCAGCAATTTGGGAGCACAGAATGACCCGCACCCGTAAGCCCGTCGGCCGTATCGCGTTCGTCGGGGCTGGCCCCGGTGACCCGGGCCTGCTGACCCGTCGGGCCCACGACGCCCTGGTCGACGCCGACCAGGTGATCTACGACCGGGGAGTCCCGGAGTCGTTGCTCGCCGTCGTGCGCGCCGAGGCCTCCGCTGATGCCGAGTTCACCCCGGCCGAGGGCGCGCCGGGGGACGTGGCGAAGGTGCTCATCTCCGCGGCCCGCTCCGGGCTGAACGCGGTGCACCTGGTCGCCGGCGACCCGTTCGGGCACGACTCGGTGGTCAAGGAGGTGCAGGCGGTGGCCCGCACCGCCGCCCACTTCGAGGTGGTGCCCGGTGTTGGCCAGGCCGAGGGCGTGGCCACCTACGCCGGGGTCCCGCTGCCGGGTGTGCGTACGGCCGCCGACGTCGAGGACGTCAGCGTGCTGGACTTCGAGGCGCTGGCCACGGCCGTCGGCCGGGGTTCGCTCGCGCTCGCCGTGGACGCCGGTGACCTCGCTGCCGTCCGGGACGGGCTGCTCGCCGCCGGGGTCGACGGCACCACCGGCGTCGGGGTGACCGGCGACGGCACCGGCGAGACCCAGTACACGACCACGTCGACAGTGGACAGCTTCGTGGCCGCCGCGCTCGGCTTCACCGGCCGCGTGGTGCTCACCGTCGGTGTCGGCGTGGGGCAGCGCGACAAGCTGAGCTGGTGGGAGAACCGCCCGCTGTACGGCTGGAAGGTGCTCGTACCCCGGACCAAGGAGCAGGCCGGCGCGATGAGCGCCCGGCTGCGCGCGTACGGGGCCATCCCGTGCGAGGTGCCGACCATCGCGGTCGAGCCGCCGCGTACCCCGGCGCAGATGGAGCGGGCGGTCAAGGGCCTGGTCGACGGCCGGTACGCCTGGGTGATCTTCACGTCGGTGAACGCGGTCCGCGCGGTTTGGGAGAAGTTCGCCGAGCACGGCCTCGACGCCCGGCACTTCGGCGGCGTCAAGATCGCCTGCATCGGTGAGGCCACCGCGGACTCGGTCCGCGCGTTCGGCATCCAGCCGGAACTGATCCCCGCCGGGGAGCAGTCCTCGGAGGGCCTGCTGGCCGAGTTCTCGCCGCACGACGAGATCCTCGACCCGGTGGGCCGGGTGCTGCTGCCGCGCGCCGACATCGCCACCGAGACGCTCGCCGCCGGGCTCACCGAGCGCGGCTGGGAGGTCGACGACGTGACCGCGTACCGGACGGTGCGGGCCGCTCCGCCGCCCGCCGAGATCCGCGACGCGATCAAGTCGGGCGGGTTCGACGCGGTGCTCTTCACCTCGTCCTCCACCGTGCGCAACCTGGTCGGCATCGCCGGGAAGCCGCACGCCCGGACCGTTGTTGCCGTCATTGGGCCCAAGACGGCGGAGACCGCGACGGAGTTCGGCCTGCGCGTCGACGTCCAGCCGCCGCACGCCTCGGTGCCCGACCTGGTGGAGGCGCTCGCCGCCTACGCCGTCGAACTGCGGGAGAAGCTGGCCGCCATGCCGGCCAAGCAGCGCCGTGGCTCGAAGGTGCAGGGCCCGACCGCTCTGCGCTTCCGGTAGTCGTTCGAGGAGGGCCTGCCATGTCGTACCCCGAGATCCGGCCCCGCCGGCTGCGCCGCAACCCGGCGGTCCGCCGGCTGGTGTCAGAGACCCGGGTCGACCCGGCCGAGCTGGTCGTGCCGATGTTCGTCAAGGAGGGGCTGACCGAGCCCCGCGCCATCGGGTCGCTCCCGGGGGTGCTCCAGCACTCCCGGGACTCGCTCCGCAAGGCCGCGGCCGAGGCGGTCCAGGCCGGTGTCGGCGGGATCATGCTCTTCGGCGTGCCGGAGCAGCGGGACCCGACCGGCTCCGGCGGCATCGACCCGAACGGCATCCTCAACGTCGCCATCCGCGACGTGGTGGCCGAGGTGGGCGACGCCACAGTGGTGATGAGTGACCTGTGCCTCGACGAGTTCACCTCGCACGGGCACTGTGGGCTGCTCACCCCCGACGGTGAGGTCGACAACGACTCGACCCTGGCCGCCTACGCCGAGATGGCGGTGGCCCAGGCCGCCGCCGGGGTCGGCATGGTCGGGCCGTCCGGGATGATGGACGGCCAGGTCGGCGTGGTACGCCGAGCCCTCGACGCCGCCGGGCACCAGGACGTCTCCGTGCTGGCGTACGCGGTGAAGTACGCCTCCGCCTTCTACGGCCCGTTCCGGGAGGCGGTGGAGTCGGCGCTGGAGGGCGACCGGCGCAGCTACCAGCAGGACCCGGCCAATCTGCGTGAGTCGCTGCGCGAGGTCGCGTTGGACGTGGCCGAGGGCGCCGACCTGGTGATGGTCAAGCCGGCGCTGCCCTACCTCGACGTGGTGTCGGCGGTGCGGGCTGCGGTGGACGTCCCGGTCGCCGCCTACCAGGTCTCCGGCGAGTACGCGATGGTCGAGGCGGCCGCCGCGAACGGCTGGATCGACCGCGAGCGGGTCATGCTGGAGACCCTCACCTCGATCAAGCGGGCCGGTGCGCAGGTCATCCTCACCTACTGGGCCGTCGAGGCTGCTGGCCTGCTCCGCCAGCGCTACTGAGCGGTTCGTCCGCGGCCATCCTCTCCCGCCGTGCGCCGATCGTGGCGCGCCCGGTTCGGGCTCCTGACCGCGGCGGATACCGGCTCCTGACTGCGGCGCATCCCACTGTGCGGATCGCTGGCTCCGATGTCTCCACGACTGCCTTTGCTCTGCACCCGCGGATGCGCCGGCTGTCTTGCTGGCGCGCTTCAGAGGGGCCGGCGGGGTGGCGCATATCAGGGTGCAGAGCAAAGGGGATAGGTCAGGGATTGCCTCCCCGCTCCGTCGCGTGGACGACGTGCTGCTCAAAGCCCACGACTTCGTCGCCCGAGCGGAAGCCACCCTCGCCACGATGACGGTTGTCCCGTTGTCCACAGGTCCTTCCGTTGTCCACAGGCCAGCCGAACGGGACTGCGAGAAACGGGGCGAGCCGGGACGGTGGAGGCATGGACGACCTACCGAGCGAGCCCTCCGACACCCTATGGCCGATCGTTGGCGTCGTCCGGGCGGTCCGTCGCCACGCCGACCTCAGCCAACGTGAGCTGGCCCGACGGGCAGGGGTGCACCACGCCACCATCGGTCGCATCGAGGGCGGTCGGACTGTTCCGAGCATCGAGCTGCTCTGCCGGATCATCGACGTCGCCGGGTGTCGGCTGGCCGTCGTCGACGACCTCGGCCGGGTGCTCCTGCCGATGCGGGACTGGGAAGACACGCGTGACGGTGCGGGGCGCCGCTACCCGACGCACCTGGACACCATTCTCGACCCGAAGCCGGGGGAGTGGTGGGCGGACATCTACGGGCTGGCCCGCCCGCCCGAGACGTTCTACCGCAACCGGGAGGTCCGTGACGCGATGCGTCGGCGTAGCCAATGGGAGGTGCGGGTAGCCAAGCACCGCGGCGATCCACCACCGCCACAGCTCTGGCGGTACGACTGACCGCGGGACGGACGACGGCCCGCCGCCCCCGGGCGGGGTTCGGCGGGCCGTCGGCGACCACTCCAGAATCAGTCGTCGTTGGTGATCGTTCCGGTCGCGAGTGGATCAGCCAGCCGCAGGCCGGGCACGCCGGCCACCAGCAACGTCAATTTCTCGTCCGCCTCCCGCTTGCGGTCACCGCGCACCGAGACCGGGAACGCCACCGACGTCTGCCCGGCGGCCAGCACCTTGCAGCCGGCGTACGGGTCGAAGTCCGAGCCCACCTGCGCCGTGACGCCGACGGTCGCGGCGCAGAGCAGCACCGACTGGGACAGCGGCCGAGACACGGTGGCGGTGAAGGTGAGCTGCCGGGTGCCCTGGTTGCCCTCGGCCACCGCCGAGTCGGCCACTGTCAACGACGCCCGGGACCGGAATCGCGCCACCTGCGGGTCGTGGTCACTGGAACCTCGCGACCCGTCACCGGCGAACTCCGCCGGCCAGTCGGCGTTGATGTGCGCCGCCCGCACCTGCACCAGGTCGCTGTGGAGCGCGTCGTTGACGAACAGGTGGTCGAGAGTCTGCGCCTGCCCCTCGAAACTGTACGAGTAGGCCGAGGCCGGCGCTTCCGCGACGAGGTCGTCCCACAGGTTGCGCAGGCCCGCCTCGTAGAGCGGGGCGAGCTGGTCCGACGGCGTGGGCTGCTCACCGGTCGCGATGGGATCGTCCGGGCGGGGGAAGACGTTCAGGTCCCCGCCGTAGACCACCCGGGCGGCCGGGTCGGCCGCCTCGATCGCGGTGACGATCGCCGCACCGTAACGCGCCTGCTCACGCCGCTGCCCGACCCGGCTGTCCGGGCCGGAGGAGTAGTGGTTGCTGAGCGCGTACAGGGTGAACCGCTCGGTCGAGCCGGGCGCCGCCGCCACGCTGAACTTGCCCAGCTGCGGAGCACGGGTGAAGACGTTGCTGCCGTCCCGACCGGTCGAGGTGTCCACGTCCGCCGGCAGCACCGCGTTGAGGGCCTTCGGGTTCTGCACGTCGGCGTTGGTCGGCAGCCCCGCAGCCCGGTACTGAACGGTCGGTGTCGTCCCCAGCAGGGGGTCCGCCGCCGTCGCGGCCGCCAGCGACACCCGGTCCGTGCGGTAAAGGAAGGCCGCGGTGATACCGCGAGCGTCCGCGCCGGTCCGGTCATAGGCGGCGGCGTACGCGGGCCCACCGGCCGCCGCCACCGCGAGCGCCAGCTCCTGGATGCTGTCCGGGGCGCCATCGGCGTTGTTGGTGTCGCCGCAGCTCAGCGCCGCCCCGGAGATCGTGCAGATGTCCTGGTCCTCGGCCTCCTGCACCAGGATCAGGTCCGGTGCGTGCAGGTCCTTGACGATCTGATCGGCGAGGGCGGCCAGTTGCTCGCGGTATTCCGCCTCGCTGGCCGGGACGTAGTCGAACGGCGGGGAGACCCCCACGCAGCCGGCGTTACCGGCGAAGTCGCAGCCGTCGAACGGGTCGTCGCGGTAGTCGTACAGGTTCTCCACGTTGTAGGTGGCCACGGCCACCTCCTGCGACCGGTCGGCCGGCTTGGGCGGGTTGTTCCTCGACGGGTCGGCCCCGGCGGCGAACTCCGCCCGCTCGACCTGGACGCCGTACTTCTCGAACGAGTAGTAGACCCCGCCCACCGCGTCCGCCCGCAAGGTGTCGAAGGTGTGCGCCGGCGGGAGCAGCGCGGCGCTGTCCCCGGCGGTGGCCTTCACGCCCATGCTGCCCAGCAGCGTCCGCTGGCCGTTGCCGTCGTCGAATCGGCGGGTCGGGTCGTTGTCCAGCGGGTGCGAGTCACGGAAGACCCGCCGGGAGTACGGGTCGGCGCGGTCCAGCAGCGGGTCGTCGCGGTCGACCACCCACAGCTCCGCGTCGGCGGTGGAGGAGAAGACGTCCCGGCCGCTCGCCGCGCCGCTGCCCGCGCGTACCCGCATCCGGGAGCCCTCGTGCCGCTCCCAGAAGCGCTGCGCGTCGGTCAGCACAGCCGGCGGCACCGCGTCGGCCACCGCGACCGCGGTGTCCACGACCAGCCCACCGCCGATCAGGCGGACCAGCGACGCGCCGGAGAGCTGGGTGAAGTTGTAGTACTCCGACACCCGGGCCCGCAGCACGACCTCGTCGCCGACCGTCGGCACGTACCCGCCGATCAGCGAGGAGAACGTACCCATGAACACGAAGATGCCGTCGGAGCTGGTCGGATCGCCGTCGGTGTCACCAACGCGGCTCTGCAGGAAGAAGCCGTGCTGCTCCGCTCCGGCCGAGGTGCGGGCCAGGGTCAACTGGGTGATCACGCCGCGTACGTCGTACAGGGCGCTGCTCGTGCCGTTGCCGCTCGCCGGTGCGAGCGGTGACCGGTCGCTCGGACCGGACTCGGTGTCGGTGGTCGGACCCTGCACCTCTCCGACGGTCAGCTCCCGGGTCACCTGCACCGCCAGCGCGCAGCTCGCGGTGCCACCGCCCGCGTCGGTCGTGGTCACTGTGACGGTGTACGCCCCGGCGGCGAGGTCGGCGCTCACACCGACCGTGGCGCGGGCGGTGCCGCCCACCCCGTCGGCGGGGGTGAACGCGGTACGGGTGATCGAGCCGGAGGTCGGGCTCGGGCTGACCGCGGTCACCGCCAGGTCGACGATCGTGTCGTCGGGGTCGGCGGCGGTCGCCTCGCGGCTCGCGGCCGTGCCGGCGGCGGTGACCAGCGGCCCGCCGCAGGTCAGCGTGGCGGGCACGTCGACCGGGCCGCCGCCGTCCACGGTGTGCGCGCCCAGCCCGTCGAAGGTGTCGACGGGGAAGCCGGCCCACTGTGCGGCGGGGTCGAACGCGTCCGACGGGTCGGTGTCACCGGCGGCCACGCTCGCCAGCCGGCGCAGGGTGTTGTCAGCGGTGCTGGTGACACCGGCGCCCCACTCGGTGCCCGGGTCGACGCCCACCTGGCCGATCGAGTCGAGCACTGTGGTGCCCCGGCGCAGCACTATCGCGTCGTCACCGTTGAAGAGGCTCGCCCCGGTGGTCTGGTCAGCCTGGGCGAGGATGGCGGCCCCGGCCGAGGCGCTGGCGAACACGAACGCGTCACCGGCCGCCACACTGCCGGTCAGGGCGATCGTGGTGGCCGTGGTGGAGCCGTTGAAGTAGAGCTGCAACTGGTAGCCACCGGCCGCCAGGTCGACGGCGGCGCCCGTGCCGTTGAACAGCTCGATCGCCTTGTTGTTCGACGAACCCTCGACGTACTCCGAGATGAACAGGTCGGTGGGCGCGGCGCTGGCCGCGGTGGGTGCGACGCCGAGCGCCGTGACTGTCACGGCGGCGGTGGCGGTCGCGAGCGCGGCGATTGAGCGGCGCGGGCGCATAGGGCCTCCACGATGGGTGGATGGGGTCAACGCACGTTAAGGTGCGCGACTGTCCACCGTCCATCCCCTAATGGACAGTTTCGTGAATTTCTCAGCGCGGTGGATCGAGGCGGTGCACCAGCTCAGCGACGTCGACGCTGTATTCGCACCAGTCCCGGTCGGGGCGGTAGCCCAGCTCAGCGTTGACCTTCAACATCGCCTCGTTGGCCTGCGCGTTCCAGGTCTGCACCTCGATCAGCTCCGGCTCGGCGGAGCGCAACTCCAGCAGCATCCGCGCCTTGATCGCCCGATCGATGCCATAGCCCCGGTGGTCCTGCGCGACGATCGTGTCGTACTGGTCGGCGCGGGTCGGGTGCTGCGCCGGCACCACCACCTCGGTCAGGCCGGCCACCTCGCCGCTCTGCTCGTGCCGGGCGAGCACGATGTACGGCTTCATGCCCCGTCGGTGCAGCGTGTCGAGGCTGTCCCGCAGTCGCTCCGGGTCGTAGGAGCTGGGGCGCAGCTCACCGTCGTCGACGTCGCGCACCTCGGCCTTGGCCCGCGCGTACGCCTCGATCAGGTCGTCCGGCGGCCCGCCCGGGAAGAACTCCAGCTGGTAGCCCGCCCCGATGCCGGTGGCCATCTCGGCCAGCTCGGCCCAGTCCACCGCCGTCAGGT
>NZ_JBEYSL010000204.1:0-11086 GCF_040642735.1 Micromonospora sp. NPDC047753
ACTTGTGTTCTGAGGTGTGCTCTTCCGATCTACGGCAGCGCCCGACCGGGTCCGACCGGGTCCGCCCCGCCTTGGTCCGCCCGGGTCCGCCCCGCCTTGGTCCGCCCGGGTCCGCCCCGCCTTGGTCCGCCCGGGTCCGCTGGCGTGCTGATCCGGGTTCGCTGTCGGCGGCCGGTCAGGGTCCACGACAACTTCAGGGAGGTTGCTGCCTCCAGCGCCTTGGAGGCAGCAACATCCCTGAAGTTGTCGTGTGCTTGTCCTGTTCCGCCGATCTCACCCTGGTGATCATGGGGTTGGCGGGGGCTTTGATCTCTTTCGGCCCGGTCATCCCATGATCACTGGCGGCGTGGGTGGGTGGGCTGGCGGGTTGGTGGGCTGGTGGGCTGGTTGATTGGCGGGTGGGGACGGGCGGGTGGGGGTCTACTACCGGGGGTAGGATTGGTTTGTGACTCGGTTGGGCGATCTTGAGCGTGCGGTGATGGACGTGCTGTGGGACGTGGTTCCCGGCACGTCGGACGGGGTGACCGTGCGCGAGGTGGCCGACGCGCTCGATGGCCGTGAGCTGGCGTACACCACTGTGATGACGGTGCTGGACCGGCTCGCCGGCAAGGGCATGGTGCAACGGGAGCGGGAGGGTCGGGCCTGGCGGTATCGTCCGGCGGCCAGCCGCGAGGCGCACATCGCTCAACTCATGCTCGACGCCCTCGACCTGGGTGGCAGCCGGGACGCCGCGCTGGTGCGCTTCGCCCGCTCGGTGACCGGCACCGAGGCCGAGGTGCTGCGAGCAGCCCTGGGCAATGAAGCCGGCCTGACCGGGCCGGGCTCCACCGGCGGCGACGCGGGCAGGGCCGACTCCCTGACCGACCGGGTGGACGGGCCGGCGGGCCGACGAGCCGCCGGCGAGACAGCGGAGCGGTAGGGCGCGCGCCATGGCCTACGCCGTGCACTTCGCCGCCACGATGCTGGCCTGCTATCTGACCGCCCAGGTGTTGGCCCGTTCCACCTGGACGTGGCGCAGCCCGCGGGTGGCGATCGTCTGCTGGCAGGCCGTCGGGCTGGCGTTGGGCCTCTCGGCGATGGGCCTGCCCATGGCGCTCGGGTTGAGCGCGTACGACCGGTCGACCGGTAGCGCACTGCTCGCCCTGGCCAACGACCTCGCCCACGGCGCCCTGCCGATCGGGGTGGGCACGTTCCACCTGGCCGGCGTCGGCGTGGGCTTCGGCATCGGGGCGGTGCTGGTCACGACGACCGTTCGCAGCATCCACGGCACCGTACGCGCCCAGCGTCGCCACCGGGACCTGCTCTCCCTGGTCGCCCGGAACGACCCGGCCGCGCCAGGCGCGCTGGTGTTGGATCATCCGAGCGCGGCCGCGTACTGCCTGCCGGGCGTGAAGCCGCAGGTGGTGATCAGCGCCGGCACCCTGAGCCTGTTGGACCGGGCCGAGTTGGCCGCGGTTCTCAGCCACGAGCGTGCGCACGCCCATGAGCGGCACGACCTGGTGCTGCTGCCGTTCACGGCGCTGTGCCGGGCGCTGCCGTGGTTCGGCTGGGTGCGCGACGCGCACGAGCGGGTCGCCCTGCTGGTCGAGATGCGCGCCGACGACAAGGCCCGCGAGCTGCACGCCGAGGCACCGCTGGCGGGTGCGCTGCGCCGGTTCGCCGCCGCGGGGCACCGGATCACCCCGGCCGGCGCGCTCGGCATGGGCGACCGGGATCTCGACGTACGGGTCCAGCGCCTGCTGGTCAGCGACCGGCCGCCCCGGGTGCTCGGCGCCACCGCCCTCGCGGTCGCCACCACGCTGGTCGCCCTCCCGGTCACCCTCTTCCTGAGCTGACGCACACGGGGCACCCCCAGCGGCAAGACGCTGCCCTCACACCCCACACCGCCGAGCCGACCACCAGATCCAGGCTGTCGTCCCTGACCGCCCCACCCCGCGTCGGCCTCCCCCGTCGATCTTGCAGTTTCGGTCGTCGATAAGCGTTGAATGCGCCCTTTGCCGGGACAGAAAGTGCAAGATCGCGGCACGGCCGGGTTTGATCATGGGGTTGTGGTGCCTGGTTTTTTCTCGCTCGGCTTTTTACCCACCACAACTCCATGATCGACGGGGCGGGGCGGTGACGGTCCCGGGGCTCTGCGGCATGAGGGTCGTGGTTCAGCGCGAGCTTTATTACTACGTTACGTAGTAGTATTTTCTACGACGTGGCGTAGTAGAAGTTACCAGTAGGCTCGCTACGTGTAGGGTGGCTACGACAAGGGAGCCAACGCTATGGAGGGCTGGTCATGGACACCCTGCTCCTCGCCCGCCTGCAGTTCGCCACCACTACCTCGATCCACTTCCTGTTCGTGGTGGTCACACTCGGGCTGATCACCCTGCTCGTCGGCATGCAGACCGCCTGGGTGCTCACCGGCAACCCCAAGTGGGAGCGGCTGACCCGCTACTGGGGCCAGCTCTACGTGATCAACTATGTGCTCGGCATCGCCACCGGAATCGTGATGGAGTTCCAGTTCGGGTTGAACTGGAGCGGCCTGTCGCGCTACGTCGGCAACGTGTTCGGCGCGCCCCTGGCCATCGAGACGCTGGTGGCGTTCTTCCTGGAGTCCACCTTCCTCGGAATGTGGATCTTCGGCTGGCACCGGCTCGGCAAGGGCGTCCACCTCGCGCTGCTCTGGGGCGTGGCGATCACCGCGTACGCCTCGGCGTTCTGGATCATGGTGGCCAACTCGTGGCTCCAGAACCCGGTCGGCTACGAGGTCCGCGACGGGATCGCCCACCTCACCGACTTCGGCGCGCTGCTCAGCAATCCCAGCCTCGGAATGGCCTTCGGGCACGTGGTCTCGGCGGCGCTGCTGGTCGGCGGGATGCTGATGGCGGCGGTCAGCGCCTGGCACCTGATCCGGCGTACCCCGGACTTCGCGCTCTTCCGCACCTCGCTGCGGATCGGCCTGGTCACCGCGGCACTGGCCATCACGATGGTGCAGGGCTTCGGTTTCGCCCAGTTCGGCCCGGTGGGCTCGGTGCAGCCGACCAAGTTCGGCGGCGACAGCCCGGAGAGCCAGGCGCTGATCGCCGAGTGGACAACGCGGTTCGGCCCCGGCGACTACACCCCGCCGGTGCTGGCCAGCGTCGGGTTGGGCTTCATGATCCTGATCGGCTTCACCCTCGGCTGCGTCTGGCTCCTGCTGCCCCTGCTCTTCCGGGACTGGGTCATCCGACTGCGCTTCCCGCTCTGGCTGATCCTGCTCGCCCTGCCACTGCCGTTCATCGCGGTGATTCTCGGCTGGATCTCCCGGGAGGTCGGCCGTCAACCCTGGGTGGCGTACGGGCTGCTCCCCACCGAGCAGGCCGTCTCCCCGGTCAGCGCCCCGCTGATGCTCGCCTCGCTGATCGGGTTCAGCCTGCTGCTGGGCACCCTCGCCGTCACCAACTGGGTGCTGCTCGCCCGGCACGCCAGACGCGGCGCGGCCGACCCGGCGCTCGGCCGCCCACCGGTACCGCCCAGCGAGCCGGCCCACCCCGAACCCGCCCTCCTGTAGAGGAGTAGACAGTGGACCTCGCCTGGTACACCCTTCTCGGCTTCTTCTTCGCCAGTTACCTGGTGCTCGCCGGCTACGACTACGGCGTCGGGCTGCTGCTCGCCCGGGGCGTCGGTCCGGGCGAGCGCCGGGAGGCGCTCACCGCGCTCGGCCCGTTCTTCCTCGGCAACGAGGTCTGGCTGGTGGCCGCCATGGGCATTCTCTTCGGCGCGTTCCCCCTCCTGGAGGGCGAACTGCTCGCCGGCTGCTATCCGGCAGTCGCCGGTGCCCTGGTCGGCGTCATCCTGGTCACCGTCGGGGTGCAGTTGCGCAGCCGGCCCGGTGACGAGCGGGTCCGCGCCCGCTGGGACCGCGTCGTGGTGATCGGCAGCGCCCTCGCCGCGCTGGGCTGGGGTGTGCTGCTCGCCGCGCTGTTGCAGGGCGTACCCCTGAAGGCCGACGGGCACGTCGCCGGGGTGACACACCTGGCCACCCCGTTCGCGGCCGCCGCCGGCCTGGCCATGGTCACCCTGGTCGCGGTGCACGGAGCGACCTTCCTCACACTGCGACTGTCGGCCGAGGCCGCCGCCGTGGTCGGCCGCACGGCCCGCCGGCTGGTGCCGGTGGCGCTCACCGCGGTCGCCCTGGCCACCGTTGTGGGCCTGCTCTCCGCCCGGGTACGCGACGCCGTGCAGCGGCCGACGGTGGCCGTACTCCTGCCCGTGCTGCTCGTGGCGGCGCTGCTGGCGGCCCGCGCGGCGCTGGCCCGGCGGCGGCCGGGGTGGGCTCTGGTCGCCACCGGCGCGGCCCTGGCGCTGCCGGTTCTGCTGGTCGGAGCAGCTCTCTGGCCCTACGTGCTGGTGTCCACGACCGACCCGGACGCCTCGCTGCGGGTGGCCGACGCGGCCGCCAGCGCGCCGACCCTGCGGCTGCTGGGCTGGGTGGCGCTGCCGCTACTTCCGGCCCTACTAGGCTTCCAGGCGATGTGCTGGTGGGTTTTCCGAGGACGGACCGACGGTAGGGCACCGGTGTACTGGTGAGCCGCCGTCCGTTCGACCCGCGTCTGCTGCGCCGGGTCCCTGCGGCCCGGGGCGATCTTGCCGTGCTCGCGCTCCTGGGGGTGCTGGCCGCCGGGTTGATCGTGGCGCAGGCCACCGCGCTCGCGTCGCTGCTGGCCACCGCGATCGACGGTCGGCTGGATCGACCGGCGCTGGCCGGCTTCGTGGTCGCGGTCGCCGCCCGCTCGGCCCTGGTGTGGGCGCAGGGCACTGTCTCGGCGCGGGTCGCCGCCACGGTCAAGGCCACGCTGCGGGCCGACCTGCTCGGCGCGGTGGGCCGGCACGGGCCCGGGTGGGTGGCCGGGCAGCGGGCCGGTGAGATCGCCACCCTGGCCGGGCGTGGGTTGGACGCGCTGGACGCGTACTTCACCGGGTACCTGCCGCAACTGGTGCTCAGCGTGACGGTGCCCCTCGCGGTGCTGGCGCGGGTCGTCTTCGCCGACTGGAGTTCGGCGGTGATCATCGCGCTGACCCTGCCGCTGATCCCGGTCTTCGGCGCACTGCTCGGCTGGCAGGCCCAGGCCGCCACCGAGCGGCAGTGGCGGCGGCTCGCGCTGCTCGGCGGGCACTTCCTGGACATGGTCGCCGGGCTGCCCACGCTGCGCGCGTTCGGGCGGGCCCGGGCACAGACCGACGTGGTACGCCGGATGGCCGACGGGCACCGCGTCGCCACCATGAAGACACTGCGGATCGCGTTCCTCTCCGCGCTGGTCCTCGAACTGGTCGCCACCCTCTCGGTGGCGCTGGTCGCGGTGCCGGTCGGCATCCGGTTGCTCGGTGGCGGGCTGGCCCTGCAGACCGCGCTGCTGGTGCTGCTCCTGACCCCGGAGGCGTACCTGCCGTTGCGGGCCGCCGGCAGTCGCTTCCACGCCAGCATGGAAGGGCTGGCCGCGCTGGACGAGGCGTTGACCGTCTCCGCCGCACCCACCGCGCCCCGGGCCGCCGAGGGCGCCTCCGTCCCCGACGCGCGGGCCGAGATCCGGTTCGAGGGGGTGACGGTGGCGTACGAGCGGACCACAGCGCTGCGCGACGTGACAGTGACCATCCGACCCGGCGAGCGGATCGCCATCATCGGGCCCAGTGGCGCCGGCAAGAGCACACTGCTCGGCCTGCTGCTGGGTTTCGTGACGCCGACCAGCGGCCGGATCACGGTGGACGGGGTCGACCTCGCCACCGCCGACCCGGACGCCTGGCGCCGACAGCTCGCCTGGGTACCGCAGCGGGCGCACCTCTTCGCCGCCTCGCTGGCCGACAACATCCGCCTCGGCGCACCGGACACCCCGGCCGACGTACTCACCGCCGCGGTGCACGACGCCGCCCTGGACGACGTGGTGGCCGGGCTGCCCGACGGCCTGGACACAGTGCTCGGTGAGCGCGGCCACGGGCTGTCCAGTGGGCAGCGGCAGCGGGTGGCACTGGCGCGGGCGTTCCTGCGCTCCGCCCCGGTGGTGCTGCTCGACGAACCCACCGCCCGACTCGACACGGCGGCCGAGGCGGTGGTGCTCGACGCCACCCGTCGCCTGGTCGCCGGGCGGACGGCGCTGCTCGTCGCACACCGACCGGCGTTGCTGGCCGACGCCGACCGGATCCTGCGCATCGAGGACGGTCGGGTCACCGAGTTGACGCCCGAACCGACCGGGAAGGCCGCCAGATGACCGGGCAGAAGGGGTCGGCACCGGCCGGGCGGGCCGCCGCCGGGCGGGCCGCCGCCGGGCGGGCCGCCGCCGAGCGGGCGGTGCTGCGACTGGCCCGGCCGTACCTGGGCCGCCTGGTCGGCGCCGGGCTGCTGGCGGCCGCCACCGAGTTCGCCGGCCTGGCCCTGATGGCCACCGCCACCTGGCTGCTGATGAGCGCCGCCGGTCAGCCTCCGCTGGACCGCCTCACAGTGGCGATCGTCGCGGTCCGGGCGCTGGCGATCAGCCGTGGCGTGTTCCGCTACACCGAACGACTCGCCGGGCACGACGCGGTGCTCCGCATGATCACCGACGTCCGGGCCCGGGTCTTCGCCACCCTGGCGGCCCGCCGTGGCACGGCGCACCGCTCGGGGGACGTGCTGAGCCGCCTGGTCTCCGACGTGGAGGCCGTCCAGGACCTGCTGCTGCGGGTGCTGGTGCCCGCCTCGGCGGCGGCAGTGGTCGGTGTGACGGCGGTCGCCGTGGCGGCGCTGATCTCACCACCGGCCGCCGGGGCGCTCGCCGTCGGGCTGCTGGTCGCCGGGGTGGCGCTGCCCGCGTTGGCCACCGTGGTCACCCGCCGCAGCGCGGCCGAGGTGGCCCCCCTGCGGGGCGCGCTGGCCACCGACGCGATCGACCTCACCCACGGTGCCGCCGACCTGGCCGCGTTCGGGGCGACCGACATCACGCTGCGCGCCGCCGAGCAGCGCGCCCACCGGCTGGCCCGGCTGGAACGTCGGCTGGCCGCCACCGGGTTCGCCGTGGACGCGGCCGGCGTACTGGCCGCCGGCGTGACCGCCGCGGCGGTGGTGCTGGTCGCGCTCGCCGCCGACGTGCGGGGGGTGCTGGTGGGCGTCCTGGCCGTCGGCACCCTGGCCGCCGTCGAGGTGACGCTGGCGTTGGTAGCGGCGGCCCGGCAGTGGACCCAACTGCGGCCCGGCCTGACCCGGGTGGCGGACCTGCTCGACACCGATCCGCCGACCGCTCCGACGGCGACGACGACGGCGACGACGGCGACGGCGACGGCGACGACGGCGACGGCGACGACGGCGACGGCGACGACGGCGACGGCGACGGCGACGGCGACCGGTCCAACGGACCTGACCGGGCCGCACGACCTGCGCTTCGTCGACGTGACAGTGCGGTACCGGGCCGGCGCGGCACCCGCCCTGGACGGGGTCAGCCTGGACCTGCCGGCGGGACGCCGGATCGCGGTCGTCGGCCCGAGCGGCGCCGGCAAGAGCACACTGGCCGCCGTGCTGACCGGCACCGTCCGGCCCGCGTCCGGCCGGGTCACCCTGAACGGTCAGGACCTCTCGGCGTACGCCGAGGAGGCGCTGCCGCGCGCTGTCGGCGGGCTGCTGGCCGAGGCGTACGTCTTTCATGCCACGGTGCGGGAGAACCTGCTGCTCGGGAGGCCCGCAGCGGGCGAGGAGGAGCTGACCGGGGCCACCGCCGCCGCCGGCCTGCTGGACTGGGTCCGTGCCCAGCCAACGGGCTGGGACACGCTGGTCGGCGAGGAGGGCGGGCAGCTCTCCGGTGGGCAGCGGCAGCGGTTGGCGCTCGCCCGGACACTGCTCGCCGCGCCACCGGTGCTGGTGCTCGACGAGCCCACCGAAGGTCTGGACCCGGCCGCCGCGGACGCGGTGCTCGCGTCCGCCCTCGCCGCCACCCCCGCCGGGCACTCGGTGCTGCTGATCAGCCACCGGCTCAGCGGGCTGGCCGAGCTGGACGAGATAGTGGTCCTGGACGGCGGTCGGGTGATCCAGCGCGGTCGGCACGCCGAGTTGGTGGCGGCCCCGGGCTGGTACCGGGACCAGTGGCTGCTCCAGGCCGCGGCCGAACGGGGTTACCTGGCGCTCGCCCCCTGACCCGGCTCCGGGGCGGACCAGGGTTCTCCCGGACGTCGACCGGCCGGGGTCCGTGGCAGGGTGGTGCCATGTGGCGCGGTGAGGACGTGATGGTCGACGAGCACCTGCGGGAGCTGGCCGCCCGGTTGCAGGGGCCGGCGCGACTCAAGTCCGACCTGCTGACCGAGGCCCGGCACGGGTTGCTGGACGCCGTGGAGGCGTACCGCGAGAGCGGGGTGCCACCCACCGAGGCGCAACGCAGGGCGGTGGCCGAGTTCGGCTCACCGGCGCAGGTGCTCCCGTCCTGGCAGGCCGAGCTGGCGGTGGGCGCCCTGCGTGGACTCTCCCTGCGGATGCTGGCGGTCGCCGGGGTGGGGGTGGCCGCCGGCGATCTGACCTGGCGCGGGGCGAGCTGGAGCGACGGCCCCCGCCCACCCGCCGGCTACCTGCTGCTCTCCAACTCGGTCGACTGGATCTGGATGAGCACGCTGCTGCTCTCGGTGGCCGGCCTGCTGGTGGTCCGGGCGAGCGCACGGGCACCCCGGCCGGGCCTGGCTCTGGCCCAGCGTGCCGTGGGCACCGGCCTGACCGGCGTCCTGATCCTCGGCATGGTGGCCGGCGGTGCCCTCTTCACCTGGTCGTTGAACCTCTGGGAGGCGGCGCTGCACTGGCCCCCGATGATCATCGGAGCCGTGTTGGTGGGAGGCGCCTACTTCTCGCTCACCCGCGCGGCGCGGGGCTGGCTGCTGGCCACCACCCGCTGATCACCGGCCGGCGCGAACGGGCCAGCCCGGAGTGGGCGCGCGTCAGCCGTGGGCGCGTCAGGCCGGGGTGGGCGGGCTGCCGGAATCAAGGAACCGGCCGACGGTCAGTTGGAACTCGCGCCAACCGGCCCGCTCCCCGGCCAGCGCCCGCCGGCCGGAGTCGGTGAGCTGGTACGTCCGCCGTTCCCGGCCGCTGACAGTGCTCCAGGTGCTCGCCACGTGACCGGCGCGTTCCAGGCGACGGAGCGCCGGATAGATGGTGCCGGTGGGCAGATCCAGACTGCCGTCACTGCGGGCGCGCAGCGCCTCGATGATCGCGTAGCCGTGCAGCGCGCCCTGTTCGAGCACGGCGAGCAGCAGAGCGTCGAGATGGCCGTGCAGCGCCTGGGCCTTCATGCGTAGCTACGCTACTTGTCGAACCGTCACTTCGCCAGCGACCACGACCAGCAGGTCGGACCCGTGCGCCAACCGGCCACCGGGGTGCGGGCACCGGTCACCCAGGGCCGCCGACTAGGGTATGTGCCCAGAGTCACTCGCCGGTCAGAGACCCCGGTGGGTGGGCAACCCGAAGCACACGGAGGTCAGCGTGGCCCGCCAGTCGCCCCAACGGCCCGACGCCGACGAGCCCGAGCTCGACGACACCACCGGCGCGGCCGAGCCAGACGAGGTCGAGACCGACCGCCCGTCGGCGTCGATCGACCGTTCACTCTGGGACGAGCTGCGCATCGACCCAGTGGAGATCGCCCTGCCCGCCGGTACCGGCTTCACGCTCCGGGCGTACCGACCGGCCAGCTCGCTGACTCCGACCGACGTGACCGAGCGCGACCAGGACGACCCGTTCCTCGCCCGCCGCCAGGCGATCGAGGAGGAGGACGAGGACGACGAGACCGTCGTCATCCTCGACGAGGAGCTGGCTCAGGAGTTCGCCGACGAGGACGACGAGTCGACGCGCCGCCGGGACGGCGCCGCCACCGACACCGGGACCGACGACGAGTCGGACGAGGCAGTCGCGGACGAGGCGGACGACGAGGAGGTGCCGGTCTTCCTCAGCAACCGGGGCAAGCTGCTGCTGTTCAAGACCCCCGAGTCGCTTGTCAGTTTCATCCGATCCGGTGCGCCCAACGATCTGTCCCAACTGGACAGCTGGAATGAATTGTCCGAACGGGTGGAGCCGGCAGATATCGCTCCGCTGGACGAGGACACCTACGAGCTCGACCTGGTCGTGGAGAACCTGCGCGGCGGGCACGACACGTGGGATTCGACCCTGCTGATCGAGGCGGGCGAGGCCGCGCGTGACCTCTCGTACGCATTGCGGCTGCCTGCGGTACTCGACATGCTCTCGGCCGGCTCCAGCCTCGACGACCTGGACGAGGCTCTGCGTGGCACCGCCAACGGCGGGATCGGCGCGTTCATGGCTCGGCGACGGCTGAAGAAGATCGGGGCGCAGACCGCAAGTTTGGGTTGGCGCACCATTGTCGGCAAGATCTCTGCGGTGGTGGACTGGCGCGACTGACCCGTACCGGGGAGCATCAGTTGCTGGCAGAGGAAAGACCTGTCCCGGGAGGAGGACGACGCCGTGGCGCTCGTGCGCGTTTACTGCGGTCTGGCCTCGGCGGATCCGGCTGACCGACCGGCCTCCGCCGGTTCGACGCTGACGTCCGCTGTGGTCGACGACGCAGGCCGTCTGCTGCATGTCTGCGAGATCAGCGATGACGCCGCTGGCTACGCCCAGCTCGTCGCGCTGCTCGTGGAGCGGTCGGGCGGGCCGAGCGGTGCGGCCATCGCCGCCGACAGCGACGACCACACGGTCACGTCGCTGCTGAGCGCGGCGGGGCGACCCCTGGCGATCGCTGACGACGACTCGGTGGACGACTTCGCCGAGCGCTTCGCCGACGACGACTCTCTTGAGGAGATGCAGTCGCCTCCGGCCGAACGGCGGGCGGTCGGCCTCGCCCGCGCGTTGCAGGCTGGGGCGCTCTCCGCCGTCACCCTGCCGGCGCCCCGGGACCTCGCCGGATACAAGCAGGTGCTCTCCGCGCACGCCGCGCTGGCCAGTGGCCGGCACTCCGCCGCCGTGGCGCTGCGCGAGGTTCTGCGTGAGCTCTACCCGGCGGCCCTGCGCGCCTACCCGGACCCGGCCGAGCCGGTCTCTCTGGCAGTGCTGGACGCGCTGCCCGAGCCGGGCATGCTCGGCGGCACCGTGGCCCGGGGCCGCGAGGTGTCGGTC
>NZ_JBEYSL010000205.1:0-11082 GCF_040642735.1 Micromonospora sp. NPDC047753
CGGTCGAATGAACCGCGAACGCCCCCGGCGACAGTCCGCCGGGGGCGTTCCGAACCGCTCTGCGACCTACTCGGTCGGCTCCGCCGGAGGCAGCGGGGAGGTACGGCTACGCGGCAACCGCAGCACCTCGAACTGGTCCGTACCCTCCACCAGCGCGGCCGACGGCGCGGGTCGCGCGGCCGGCTGCACACCCTCGGTCGCGACCGGGGCGGGTGCGCCGCTCGGCACCGCGACCTGGTTCGGCGCTGGCGCCTCGTCGGCCTCCGTCGTCGTGGTCACCGCCGACCCGCCGGAACGCCGTCGTGCGCGCCGAGCCCGCAGCGACTCCTTGGTGTGCTCCACCATCGTGTAGAGCGTCGGCACCAGGATCAGCGTGAGCAGCGTCGAGCTGAGCAGACCACCGATCACCACGACCGCCAGCGGCTGAGAGATGAAGCCGCCCTCACCGGTCAACCCGAACGCCATCGGCAGCAGCGCGAAGATCGTCGCTACCGCCGTCATCAGGATCGGGCGCAGCCGGCGACGGCCACCCTCGACCACCGCTTCCCGGACCCCCATGCCCTGCGCCCGGTACTGGTTGATCAGGTCGAGCAACACGATCGCGTTGGTCACCACGATGCCGACCAGCATCAGCACACCGATCAGCGCCGGCACACCGAGCGCCGTCCCGGTGATCAACAGCAGACCGATGGCACCGGTCGACGCGAACGGGATGGAGATCAGCAGGATCAGCGCCTGAGTGAGGCTACGGAACGTGGCCACCATGATCAGGAAGACGATGGCGATCGCGGCCAGCACCGCCAGGCCCAGGTCCGCGAAGGCGTCCGCCTGATCCGCGCTGACACCACCGATGGTGAAGCTCGCACCCGGCACGTTGAGGCCGTCCAGCCGCTTCTGCAACTCGGTGCTGGTCGCGCCCAGGTTCGAGCCGGTCGCCGCGCCGGTCACCGACACGCTGCGCTCACCGTCGATGCGGGTGACCTGCTGCGGGCCCTCGCCCTGGGTGACCTGCGCGATGTCGCCCAGCTTGACCGGACCAACCGGCAGCGCCCGCAGCTCCTCCACCGTCATCGGCGGCTGCGTGCCCAACCGCAGCACCACGTTCTGCTGCTGGCCGTCGAGCGCGACCTGACCCAGCGGCGCTCCCCGGAACGCCTGCGACACGAGCTGCCCCACGGCGGCCTCGGTGAGGCCGACCCGACCGGCGGCGACCCGGTCCACCACCACGTCGACCCGCGGCACCCGCGCGGCCAGGCTGGTGGAGACGTCCTCGACGTCCGGCAGGCCGGCCATCGCGGCTCGCGCCTCCTCGGCGGCCCGGGTCAGCGCCTCCGGGTCGCTGGCCTGGACGATCACCTCCAGCTGGCTGGTCGACGCCTCCTGCCCGCCACCGAAGCTGATCTCACCCACACCGGCGCCGAGCTTGTCGAACTCCTTGCGCAGCACCTCACGCATCTGCTTCGCGTCGGTGTCACCGTCGAGCGCCAGCGACCAGCTGGCGACGTTGTTGCCGCCGCCGCCCGCCCACGGGTTGTCCCCACCGCCGGCGGTCACCTGGTACGTCTCGACGCCGTCGGTGTTCGACAGCACCGACTCGACCTGCTTGGCCGCCGCGTCGGTGGCCGCCAGGCCACTGCCGGCCGGCAGCTCCTGGCTCATGTTGAGGGTGTCCTGGCCGGAGTCGTCCAGGAAGTTGGTCTCCAACTTCTGCGCCAGACCGAAGGTGCCGAAGAGAACCAGCAGGCCGAGCCCGACGGTGATCCAACGGGTCGACCGCTTGCCGGTGGCGAACCCGATCACGGGCAGGTACGCCCGCTGCAACGGGCTGCGCAGCTCCTTCTCCTCCGCCGCGTGCCGTACCGCCTCGTCGTCAGCGGTGCCGCCGCGCGGCTTGAGGAACCAGTACGCGAGGACCGGGATCACTGTCAGCGACACCAGCAGCGAGGCGAGCAGGGCCACCGTCACGGTGATCGCGAACGGCGCGAAGAGCTGGCCCACGAACCCGCCGACCAGCGCGATCGGCGCGAACACCGCCACCGTGGTGAGGGTCGACGCGGTCACCGCACCGGCGACCTCCCGGACGCCGGTGATGATGGCGTGCCGTTTCTCCTCGCCGTACTCAAGGTGTCGTTTGATGTTCTCCAACACCACGATCGAGTCGTCGACCACCCGACCGACCGCGATGGTCAACGCGCCGAGGGTGAGCAGGTTGAGCGAGTAGTCACCGATCCACAGGGCGATCAACGCCACCAGCACGGAGAGCGGGATGGAGACCGCGGTGACCACCGTCGAGCGCACCGACAGCAGGAAGACCAGGATGACGATGACCGCCATCACCAGGCCCAGCAGGCCCTCCGTGGTCAGCGACTCGATCGACTTCTCGACGAACGGCGCCTGGTCGAAGACCACTGTCAGCTCCGCGCCGGAGGCGTCCTTCAGGTCGTCGAGCCGGTCCCGGATCTCGTGCGAGATCTCCACGGCGTTGCCGTCCGGTGCCGCGGTGACCGCGATACCGAGGCTGTCCTTGCCGTTGGTCCGGGTGATCGCCGTGGCCGGGGCGAGCTGCTGCTCGACCGTCGCCACGTCACCGAGGCGAACGGGTGCCGCGGCCGGGACGACCACGATGCCGCGCAGCTCCTCCAGGGTGGCGATCGGCGTGCCGACCTGCACCGGGAGGGCCAACGCTCCGTCGGTCACCGCGCCGGCCGGAACCGCCACGCCGTTGGTCTTCAGCGCCGCGCCGATCGCCGTCGGCTGGATCTTCGCGGCGGCCAACTTCGCCGGGTCCGGGGTGACCACCACGACGTCGTCGCGGGTGCCGGTCACCTCGACGGTGCGTACCCCCTCGATGCCCTCCAGCTCCGGCACCACAGTCGCGCGCAGCTTCTCGGCCAGCGCCCGCTCGTCCGCGGTGCCGGCCGCGGCCAGCACCACCGCCGGCAGGTCGTCGGTGCTACCCGCGATGACCTGCGGGTCGACGCCCTCCGGCAGTTGGGAGTCGATCCGGCTCAACGCGGTCTGCATCTTGTTGACGACGTCGTCGAGGTCGGTGCCGAACTCGTACGTCACCTGGACGGTGGCCGCCCCCTCGCGGGAGGTGGAGGTGACCTGGTCCAGCCCCGGGATGCCCTGGAGGGCGTTCTCGATCGGCTCGGTCACCTGCGACTCGACGATCTCGGGGCCGGCACCGGGGAAGGGAGCCACGATGAACGCGGCCGGGAACTCGAGCGACGGCAGCAGTTGCTGCTTCAGCGACGGCACGGCGAACACTCCGAACACCGTGGTCACCACCGCGATGAGGGCAATCAGCCCTCGGTTGGCGAGGCTGAATCTGGCGAGCAGCGACATCGGCCTGGCTCACTCCTGAACGAGAATGCGGGCGGGGATACCCGAAAGTGTGCCGGACTCGCATACCTCGGCCCCCGCCGCCCCCGGGCCGTCGCGCCGTTCAGCTGCCCGCCGTCGAACAGACGCCCGGACGGCGGCGCGCTCAGGCCAGGTCGAGGGCGCGCGCCGCGGCCAGCGGGTCGTTCGCGATGGTCACCGGTGCCGGTGCGGTGGAAATCGCCCACTCCGGGTCCTTCAGCCCGTGGCCGGTCACCGTGCAGACCACTGTGGAGCCGGGCGGCACCGCGCCCGCCGCGGCCTGCTGCAACAGGCCGGCCACGCTGGCCGCGCTGCCCAGCTCGACAAAGACCCCCACCTCACGGGCGAGCAGACGGTACGCGGAGAGGATCTCCCGGTCGGTCACCGACGCGATCAGGCCACCGGAGGCGTCTCGGGCATCCAGTGCCTTGGTCCAGCTCGCCGGGTTGCCGATCCGGATCGCGGTGGCGATGGTGGA
The DNA here is from genome assembly GCF_040642735.1 of Micromonospora sp. NPDC047753. Classification (NCBI taxonomy): domain Bacteria; kingdom Bacillati; phylum Actinomycetota; class Actinomycetes; order Micromonosporales; family Micromonosporaceae; genus Micromonospora; species Micromonospora sp. NPDC047753. The sequence goes on from NZ_JBEYSL010000205.1 coordinate 3,845, forward strand.
CGGCTCCGGCACCACCTGGCCGGTCACGATCGGGGCCGCCCCGGCCGCCTGGAAGCCGTACATCTTCGGGGTGCGGGTGGTGGCACCGGCGGCCCGATCCTCCGCGTATCCCATCCAGTACGCGGAGATGTTGCCGGCGTTGCCGACCGGCAGGCAGTGGATGTCGGGCGCGTCGCCGAGCGCCTCGACGATCTCGAAGGCCGCGGTCTTCTGGCCGTGCAGCCGGTCGATGTTGACCGAGTTGACCAACGCGACCGGGTAGTCCTGGGCGAGCTTGGCGGCCGTCGCGAGGCAGTCGTCGAAGTTGCCGCTCACCTGGAGCAGCTTCGCGCCGTGCACCAGCGCCTGGGCCAACTTGCCCAACGCGATCTTGCCCTGCGGCACCAGCACGGCGCAGGTCAACCCGGCCCGGGCCGCGTACGCCGCGGCGGAGGCGCTGGTGTTACCGGTGGAGGCGCAGATGATGGCCTTGTTGCCGGCCTCGACCGCCTTGGACACCGCGAGGGTCATCCCCCGGTCCTTGAAGGAGCCGGTCGGGTTGGCGCCCTCCACCTTGAGGTGCACGTCGCAACCGAGCCGGGCGGACAGCACCGGCGCCGGCAACAGCGGGGTGTTGCCCTCGTGCAGCGTGACGACCGGCGTGGCCGCGGTGACCGGCAGCCGATCCCGGTACGCCTCGATCAGACCCCGCCACATGTCGCTCTCCTCGCCTCTACCGCCGTGCCCGCCCGATTGTCAGGGCCACCTTGGACCAGCCTGCTGGAGTGGTCAATGGCACACCCCCGCCTACCCACCTGGCGGGACGCGCGCGCCGCCCCGTCGATGATGCAACGACTCAGGCACCGCCCTCGACCCGCAGCACACTGGTGACCGACCGGACGATGTCCAGACCGCGCAGCTCGCCGACGGTCGCGGCGAGCGCGGCGTCCGGTGCCACATGGGTGACGATGACCAGCTCGGCGTCGCCGTCGCGGCCCGCCGGCCCACCCGCCGAGCCCTGCCGCACCGTCGCGATCGACACGTCGTGCCGGGCGAACACGCTCGCCACCGACGCCAGCACACCCGGGCGGTCGGCCACGTCGAGGCTCACGTGGTAGCGGGTCAGCGCCTCACCCATCGGCCGGACCGCGAGGTCCGCGTACGCGCTCTCGCTGGCCGCGCGCACCCCGGCGAGCCGGTTGCGGGACACCGCGACCACGTCACCGAGCACTGCGCTGGCGGTGGGCGCGCCACCGGCGCCCCGACCGTAGAACATCAACTGCCCGGCCGCGTCGGCCTCCACGAAGACCGCGTTGAACGCGTCCCCGACGCTGGCCAGCGGGTGGCTGCGCGGGATCATCGCCGGGTGCACCCGGACGCTGACCGTCTCCTGGCCGGTGGAGTCGACACCCCTGGCCGCGATGCAGAGCAGTTTGATCGTGCAGCCCATCGCCTGGGCGCTGGCCATGTCCGCGGCGGTCACCTCGGTGATGCCCTCGCGGTGCACGTCGGCGGCGCCGACCCGGGTGTGGAACGCCAGCGAGGCGAGGATCGCCGCCTTCGCCGCCGCGTCGAAGCCCTCCACGTCGGCGGTCGGATCGGCCTCCGCATACCCCAGGGCGGTGGCCTCTTCAAGGGCCTCGGCGAAGCCTGCGCCGGTCGCGTCCATCGCGGAGAGGATGAAGTTGGTGGTGCCGTTGACGATGCCGGTGACCCGGTTGATCCGATCGCCGTGCAGCGACTCCCGTAGCGGGCGCAGCAGCGGGATGGCCCCGGCCACGGACGCCTCGTAGTAGAGGTCGCCACCGCCCTCGGCCGCCGCCTCGTGCAGGGCCACGCCGTCCTCGGCCAGCAGCGCCTTGTTGGCGGTGACCACGCTCTTGCCGGCGCGCAACGCCTCGACCAGCCAACTCCGGGCCGGTTCGATGCCACCGACCACCTCGATGACCACGTCCACGTCGTCGCGCTTGATCAGGCCGAGCGCGTCGGTGGTGAACAGGTCCTCGTCGACCGGCAGGTCACCCCGGTCGCGGCCGAGCCGACGGACGGCGATGCCGGCGATCTCCAGCGGGGCGCCGATCCGCGCGGTGAGGTCGGCCGACTGCTCGTGCAGCAGCCGGACCACCTCCTGGCCGACAGTGCCACAGCCGAGCAGCGCCAAGCGCACAGGTGACGTCATCCAACATCCAATGCGAGCAGGTCCTCTTCGGTTTCCCGCCGGACGATCAGGCGCGCCTGGCCGTCGCGCACCGCGACCACCGGTGGCCGGGGCACATGGTTGTAGTTGCTGGCCATGCTTCGGCAGTACGCACCGGTGCCGGGCACTGCGACAAGATCTCCGGGCTGCACGTCGGCGGGCAGGAATTCATCCTTCACCACGATGTCCCCGGACTCACAGTGCTTTCCCACCACGCGGGCGAGCAACGGCTGCGCTGTCGAGGCCCGCGAGGCCAGGGTCGCCGAGTAGGACGCGTCGTAGAGGGCGGTGCGGATGTTGTCGCTCATCCCGCCGTCGACGCTGACGTACGTCCGGAGGCCGTCGAGGTCCTTGACCGTGCCGACCTCGTAGAGGGTGAAGACGGACGGGCCGACGATGGCCCGGCCCGGCTCGATCGACAGGTGCGGCACGGCCAGATTTTCCGCCGCGCACTCCGAATCGACGATCTTGCGAAGCCGCTTGGCCAGATCCTGCGGGGTCGCCGGGTCGTCCTGGGTGGTGTACGCGATACCGAAGCCGCCGCCCAGGTCCAGCTCGGGCAGCTCCACCCCGCGCGCGTCGCGGATCTGCGCCTGCAGGGCGAGCACCCGACGGGCCGAGACCTCGAAGCCGCTGGCGTCGAAGATCTGCGACCCGATGTGCGAGTGCAGGCCGCGCAGCTCCAGCACGCCCTCGTCGAGGATCTTGAACGCGGCGGTCGCTGCGGCACCGCCCGCGAGGGAGAAGCCGAACTTCTGGTCCTCGTGGGCGGTGGCGATGAACTCGTGGGTGTGCGCCTCGACGCCCACGGTGACCCGGACCAGCACCCGGGGCCGGACCCCGCGCTCGCGGGCCAGCGTGGTGAGCCGGTCGATCTCGGTGAACGAGTCGACGATGATCCGGCCCACCCCGGCGTCCAGCGCCCGGCCCAGCTCGGCGACCGACTTGTTGTTGCCGTGGAAGCCGATCCGCTCCGGCGGCATCCCGGCCGACAGGGCGGTGGCCAGCTCGCCGCCGGTGCAGACGTCGAGGAACAGCCCCTCCTCGGCGATCATCCGGACCACCGCCCGGCAGAGGAACGCCTTGCCCGCGTAGAAGATGTCCTCGGTCGGGAAGGCCGCCCGGAAGTCGCGGCAGCGCGAGCGCAGGTCGGCCTCGTCGAGGACGTACACCGGGGTGCCGAACTCGGCCGCGATGTCGCGGACGCTGAGGCCCGCGACGGCGACCGCGCCGTCCGCGCCGCGCGTCACGCTGCGTGGCCACAGCGCCGGCACGAGGGCGTTGACGTCGGCCGGTGTACGCAGCCAGGCCGGCCCCTGGTTGCTGATGTCCGCGTGCAGCGCACCAGCCTCATGAGCCCTCATGTCACATCCTCTCGGGTGCGGAGACGCCGAGCAGGTGCAGGCCGTTGGCGATCACCGTGCGGGTGGCGTTGTTGAGCCAGAGCCGTGCGCGGTGCAGGTCGGTGATCTCCTCGTCGCCCAGCGGCAGCACCCGGCAGTTGTCGTAGAAGCGGTGGTAGGAGGCGGCGACGCTCTCCTCCAGGTAGCGGGCCACCCGGTGCGGTTCCCGCAGCTCGGCGGCCGTCGCCACCACCGCGGGGAACTGGGCGAGCGCCTTGAGCAGCTCGTTCTCCTTCTCGTGGGCGAGCAGCTCGGGGCGGAACGCGTCGGCGTCGCCCGGAACCAGCCCCACCTCGGCGGCGTTGCGGGCCACGCCCGCCGTCCGGGCTGCCACGTACTGCACGTAGTAGACCGGGTTGTCGCGGGTCGCCCGGGTCCACAGCTCGATGTCGATGTCGATCGGGGAGTCGCTGGAGTAGCGGGCCAACGCATACCGGGAGGCGTCCACGCCGATCGCGTCGACCAGGTCCTCCAGGGTGATCACGGTGCCGGCCCGCTTGCTCATCCGCATCGGGGCGCCGTCGCGCAGCAGGTTGACCAGCTGCCCGATGAGGATCTCCAGGTTGCGCTCCGGGTCGTCGCCGAAGCAGGCGGACATCGCCTTCATCCGGCCGATGTAGCCGTGGTGGTCGGCACCCAGCATGATCACGACCCGCTCGAAGCCGCGCTCGCGCTTGTCCAGGTAGTAGGCGCAGTCCGCGGCGAAGTACGTCCACTCGCCGTTGGACTTGCGCAGCACCCGGTCCTTGTCGTCGCCGAAGTCGGTGGTGCGCAGCCAGGTGGCGCCCTCGGACTCGTAGAGGTGCCCCTGCTCGCGTAGCCGGTTCAGCGCCAGGTCGAGCTCACCCCGGTCGTGCAGGTCCTTCTCGTTGAAGTAGGTGTCGAACTCCACCCCGAAGTCGCGCAGCGAGGAGCGGATCTCGTCGAACATCAGCGCGACGCCCTCGACCCGGAAGACCTCCTGGGCGGCGTCGTCGTCGAGCGAGGACACCTCCGGCCGGCGGGCCCGCACCTCGGCGGCGATCTCGGCGATGTACGCCCCGCCGTAGCCGTCCTCCGGCGCCGGCTCACCCTTGGCGGCGGCGAGCAGCGACCGGGCGAACCTGTCGATCTGCGAACCGGCGTCGTTGAAGTAGTACTCGGTGCCGACGTCGGCGCCGGTGGCCCGCAGCAGCCGGCTCAGCGCGTCACCGACGGCCGCCCAGCGAACCCCACCGATGTGCACCGGCCCGGTCGGGTTGGCCGAGACGAACTCCAGGTTGATCTTTTCGCCGGCGAGCCGGTCGCTGCGGCCGTACTCCGCGCCGGCCTCGACGATCACCCGGGCGAGCTGACCGGCGGCCGCCGCGTCGAGCCGGATGTTCAGGAAGCCCGGCCCGGCGATCTCGACCGATTTGACACCTTCCGCCCGGCTCAGTTCGTCCGCCAGGGCACCCGCCAGATCCCGGGGCGGAACGCCGACCTTCTTGCTCAACTGCAGCGCGAGCGTCGAGGCGTAGTCGCCGTGCTCGGGGTTGCGCGGTCGCTCCACCACAGTGCTCGCCGGCAGCGCGGCGCGGTCGAGCCCACGCTGCTCGAAGACGGCGTGGGCGGCGGCAAGGACGACCGAGGCTAGTTCTGCAGGAGTCACCCAACCATGTTATCGGGGGTAGACTCGGGCACTCGGCGGCTCCCCTGCGCGTCATCCGGCCCGCCACTCCCCTGACCGACCGACTTGACGAGGCACGATGAGCATCAGCACCCCGGGTGGCCCTGAGCGCCGCCCGACCGTGGTCAGCACCGGCAAGAAGCCGGCCGCGGGCCGGCCGGCGTCCGGCGCGAAGGCCACTTCCGGCAAGCCCGCGGGCTCCCCCCGGGCCGGTGGCAAGGGCCCGCGCAAGCCGGTCACACCGGTCAAGGTGAGCCAGGGCCGCGCCTGGGGCCCCATCGCGCTCTTCGTCGCGGTGGGCGTGCTCGCGGCCGGCATCATCGGCTACGGCGCCTGGGCGTCGTTCCAGGGCTCCAAGCCCTGGGACAAGCGGGCCGACGCCATCGAGGGCATCGTCAACATCCGCAAGACCGACAAGACGAGCCTCGACTACGAGTCGCACAAGTCGGGCCCGCTGACCTACAAGTACTCGCCGCCGGTGGGCGGGGTGCACAACGCCGCCTGGCAGAACTGCATGGGCGACGTCTACGACGCCCCGATCGCCAGCGAGCACGCGGTGCACAGCCTGGAGCACGGCGCGGTGTGGGTCACCTACCGCCCGGACCTGCCCAAGGACCAGGTCGACAAGCTCGCCGGCAAGGTGCGCGGCGTCGAGAAGATGCTGATGAGCCCGTACGAGGGCCTGGACAAGCCGATCTCGCTGCAGGCCTGGGGCTACCAGCTCAAGCTCGACAACGCCGACGACTCGCGGATCGACGAGTTCATCAAGGACCTGCGGGTGAACGCCTCGGTCGAGGGCCCGACGGCGCTCTGCAACACCGGCATCACCGCCACCGGCACCACGCCGCGTGAGCTCCAGCAGCAGCCCACCCAGTAAGGACGGCAATGACCGCTCCGGCGACCACCGACAGCGAGTACGACGAGATCCCGGCCGCCCCGGACGAGGGCGGCCGGGCCCCGGCGTCGCGCTACGGCGTCCTGGCGCTCGCGATCATGCTGGTGGTGGGGCTCCTCCTCGGCTACGCGGGCGGTCTGCTCACCCCACGGATCACCCGACCCGGTGATGCCTCGGTCGAGGCGGGCTTCGCCCGGGACATGACGACCCACCACGCACAGGCGGTGGAGATGAGCCTGATCGCGTACCGGTCGGCGACCCTCCCCGAGGTGCGGCAGATCGCCGTGGACATCGCCACCGGGCAGCAGGGCGAGATCGGCGCGATGCAGACCTGGCTGCGCGAGTGGGGCCTCAGCCCGACCGGGTCGAACCCGCCGATGTCGTGGATGTCCGACGGGGCCACCGTCAAGGACGGTCTGATGCCGGGCATGGCCACGCCGCAGCAGATGACCGCCCTGCGCAACGCTCAGGGCATCGAGGTCGACAGGCAGTTCCTGACCCTGATGTACGACCACCACCTGGGCGGCATCCACATGATCGACGCGGCGCTCGACGAGACCGACAACGCCGAGGTCGTACGGGTGGCCCAGACCATGAAGAACACCCAGCAGAGCGAGCTGAACAATCTCCGGCAGCTCCAGGCGCAGGCCAAGGGCTGACCGACCGGACGGGCGCAACCGGCCCGCGTCCCCGCCGATCCGTGGCGGTGACGCGGGCCGCACCATGCGTCCCGCCCACACCGATCCCCGCACGGCCTTGATCGACTCGGGTTGCAGGAAACCGCGCCGTCCACACGACCGGGACGCCCCGAGTTCCACGAACCCGAGTCGATCAAGGAGGCCAAACCCGCCGCGTATGACCTGAACACCCCTCTCGTCCCTTCTGGGCGTTTTGCGTGGCACAGGCGATTACGTTGCTTAGAGAGTTTTCTCCCCACATATCGTGACCAGTTGCGATTCGGGCTCGTTGCCCAAGACGTGGGGGTTGCACTCAGAGACGCACGGCGTTCGGTCACCAGTTGGTGCCGACGCCACACCATCGGTGGTGACGGGGCGGTGGCAGCCGTCCGTCGCGGACAGCGGCAGGGCGAGCCGGGAATGCTCAGCCGCGAACAGG
>NZ_JBEYSL010000206.1:0-11064 GCF_040642735.1 Micromonospora sp. NPDC047753
TCGGTCGGGGTGATCGCCGCGGACGACGCGGTCGACGGCCTGCGCGCGGCGCTGGCCGAGGCCGGTGTCGAGACCGCGACCGCCGACGACGTGGCGACCGCGGAGCGGGTCACGGTGGTGCCCGCGACGCTGGTCAAGGGCCTGGAGTACGACCATGTGGTGGTGGTCGAGCCGGCCGCGATCGTCGCGGCCGAGCCGCGCGGGCTGCACCGGTTGTACGTGGTGCTCACCCGGGCGGTGTCCCGGCTGGCGGTGCTGCACGTTGCGCCGCTGCCCGCCCCGCTCGACGGTGGCTCAGCCGGCTGACAGGGCTGCCGCGACCTCCCGCAGCGGGCGGCTGGAGTCGGCCAGCGGCACGTGGAACGACAGCCACGACCCGTCGGCGAAGTCGATCCGCAGCCGTTTCCAGTTCAACCGGTACCTGCCGACCCGGGCGGCGACGGTCGTGCGCGGGACGGACCCGAGCAGTTCGATGTCGGCCTGCGCCTGTTCGTCCGCCGTCGAGCTGGAGAGCAGGCCGACGGGTGCTGTCGCGCCGAGCAGCAGCCGCTGGTCGGTGACCCCCAGCACGAGGGTCCGAAGGCCGGGGCCCTTCGCCGCCGCGGTCAGGGCGTGGTGCAGCACGGATGCCTGGGAATCCGGGTCGCCTCGACCTCCGACACCGAAGAAGAGCCAGTCGACGGCGTTGTCCGCCCGGCCGAAGGTGATGTTCGGGGACAGCACGTTGAGCAGGACACCCAGGAAGCCCGGCCCACCGGTGGCGGGTGGGGTCGACGGCTGCGAAGGAGGCGCCGGCGTCAGCCCGCCGCCCGCTCGCACCTGGGCCACCGCGCGCACCTGCTCCCCGGCCGCCAGCAGTCGGGTGATCCCCTCGACGTACCGTGTCTGGCTCCCGTCGGTCGTCATCAACGTCCCTCGTAGTCGGCGGACCGGCGCGGACCGGCGCCTGCGTCGCCGATGACCTCCCCGACCAACTCCCGGACGCGGGCCGCGGCGGCTTCCTGCGCCCGGTTGGCGGCTGCGGTGAACTCCTCGGCCAGGCTGTAGGAGTCCAGTCGCATCGCCCGCGCGTTCAGCTCCGAAGAAAGGATCTTGCCGTCGGCCGCGGCGGTGACCCGCACCAGACCGGAGTCGCTCACACCCTCGGCGCTGGTCTGCTCCAGCTCCGCCATCCGATCGGCGAGTTGCCGCTGCCATCCGTCGAGGTTGCGAGCCAGCGCCTCGATTCGGTCCAGGGCGGGGAAGGTCATGGCTGCCTCTCAGTTCACGATGGAGTCGAAGACATTCTGCACACCCGCGGTATACGGGCCCAGGTCCTCGCTGTACGTGCCGTCCACCAGGTAGTTGCGGTCCTTCTGCCCGTCGGAGATGTCGTGCAGGCCCACGCCGGTGTCCAGCAGGGCGCCGCCGAACCCGGGGATGTTGACCGGCGAGACCTGGTTGATGACGAACTTGCCCGGGAAGAGGGTCTTGAACTTCTCGACCTGGAAGGCCCGCCCCTCGGGCGTCCAGCCGCCCTTGCTGAGCAGCTTGTACTGCTTCTTTCGCTTCTTGATCTCCATGACGGTCTCCGCGTACTTGCGGAGCTGCCCGGCGACCTTGCCCAGCCGGGCGGCGAGGCGGGTGAGCACCTCGGCGAACCGAGCGACGATCTTGACCATCCGACCCACCGTGGTGGCCAGCCGGGCCAGCACCCGGACCACCGTGGCGGCCAACGAGACGCCGGCGCTGAGCGCCGCGGCCACCGCCGCGATGATCACCTCGGTGAGGAACCAGAGCAGGAACTCAAGTATCAGCTCGACCAGCAGATTGAACGCGTCCACCGCCGCGTTCGCCGCCTCGACCAGCACGTCCTTGGTGCCGTCGAGCCCCTGGGCCAGCTCCTCGATCGCCGCCTCGACCGACTCCATGGAGGCGTGGAAGCCCTCGGCCGCGTCGCCCGACCAGGCGCCACGCAGGCGGGCCCGGTCGGCGATCTGGTCACCGGCGATCTCCCGTACGGCCGCGCCGGTGTCCAGGCAGAGCTGCGCGGCCCGCATCAGGTCGTCCGGTTCGCCGGCGACCAGCTCCAACAGCTGCTCGAACGGCCAGAGCACCGCGTTGGAGAGCGGTTTGAAGGGCTCGGGCGTGCCCGAGACGATCTGCTCGAAGTAGGTCTTGTTGCGCTGCAACGCCTCGGTGCTCACGCCGGCACCGAACCGGTCGGAGCGCCGTTGCCACCCGACCAGGGGCCGGGTGCGATGAGGTCGGGAGCGGGCGGGCGGCCGGGCACGAAGAGGTCGGTGTTGGCCACGTCGGTGCCGGTGTAGGCGGCGGCGGTGTCGGTGAGCCCTTCGGCGATGTCAGCCATCATCTCGGCGCCGTCGGCCAGCCCTTGAAGGCACGCCTCGAACTGCTCGGCGTACGACGCCGCGAGGTTGAAGGACGCCGGCATCACCCCGAAGGCGTGCCGTGGCACGTGCCCGTCGCCGAAGGCGCGGTGCAGTTCGCGGAAACGGGCCGCCCGATCCTTGGACCCGGCGGCGAACGCCGTCAGAGCCTCCGGCTGGACCTCCAGCTCATTGCTCGGGCTTGACACGAACCCTCCCCTGTGGCCTGTGCGACGGATCAGTCGTCACGACTGAACCACCATAGGCAATGCTCGCCGGCATCGGGGGGTCCCGTCGGTGATGACGGGGTCACCCCGCTCGACTTTGTGTCGTAAAGTAGTTTGCGTGGACCTCGACGATGATTCACCACCCACTGACGCCGCGGCGGCGCTCCGGCTGATCCAGGACCAGCGGTCAGCGACGGCACGCCAGCTCGATCCCGACGCCCGCCTGCTCTACTGGCCGTGGGGTGTCGCCTGGCTGGTCGGTTTCGGGCTGTTCTTCCTGCGATTCCCCCCGGGTGATCGGGCGCTGGTCGCACTGCCGAGCTGGCTGCCGCTGACCGTCCTCTTCGTACTGCTCGCGGCCGCCGGAGCGACCCAGGCGGTGGTCAGCATGCGGGCCTACGGCCAGGTGACCGGCGACTCCGCCCGGCGCGGCAAGTGGTACGGGTACGCCTGGGCGCTCGGAACGGTGAGCGTCTACGCGGGGCTGGGCCGGATCTCCGAACACCTGCCGCACGACCTGGCGGCGCTGCTCTGGTCGGCGACCGCCGTCGGGCTGACCGGTGCCCTGCACATGGCCGGCGGGGCGGTCTGGCTGGACCAGGACCTGTTCCGGCTGGGCGTCTGGATCAGCCTGATCAACCTGGTCGGGGCGTTCGCCGGGCCGGGTTGGCACCCGCTCGTCGTGGCGTTGGCCGGCGGCGGCGGAATGCTGGTGGCCGGCGCGCTCGCCCGGCGGCGGCAGCGACAGCGACAGCAGCCGTGACCGAGCTGGATCCGGTCATCCACGCGCAGGCCCGGCTGCGGGTCGTCGCCAGCCTCTCCACTCTCAACGTCGGCGACAAGATCGCGTTCCCCCGCCTGCAGGAGCTGCTCGCGATGACCGCCGGCAACCTCTCGGTGCACCTGCGCAAACTCGAGGACGCCGGCTACGTGGAGATCAGCAAGACCCATCGTGGACGCACTCCGACGACCCTGGTCGGGCTCAGCCGGCGAGGTCGGCTGGCGTTCGAGGAGTACACCGAAGCAATCCGCGCCCTGCTCGACCCCACCCCGTCGAAGGAGCAGCCATGACCCTCGCCCGCGCCGACCAGGCCAGCCGCCGGTACGGCGACGTCCTCGCGCTCGACCGTGTCGACCTGGAAGTCCAAGCCGGTGAGCTGGTCGGCCTGCTCGGGCCGAACGGCGCCGGCAAGAGCACCCTGATGAAACTGCTGACGGGCCTGCGCCGCCCCAGCTCAGGGCGGGTGGAGCTGTTCGGGGGCGACCCCCGCGACCCGGCGAGCCGGCGACAGATCGGGGTCACGATGCAGGAAACCGGCCCGCCCAGCACACTGCGCGTCGGTGAGGTCGTCGACTTCGTCTCCGCGCACTACCCCGACCCGGTGCCCCGGGCGGAGTTGCTCGACCGCTTCGGCCTCGCCGACCTGACCCGACGGCAGACCGGTGGGCTCTCCGGCGGGCAACGCCGCAGGTTGGCGGTGGCGTTGGCGTTCGTCGGCCGGCCCCGGTTGGTGCTGCTCGACGAACCGACCACGGGCCTGGACGTTGCCGCCCGGCGCACCCTCTGGGACGCGATCCGGGCATTCCACGACGACGGCGGCACCGTGCTGCTCAGCAGCCACTACCTGGAGGAGGTGGAGGCACTCGCCCACCGGGTGGTGGTCATCGGGCAGGGCCGGGTGCTCGCCGACGACACGGTGGACGCGGTGCGCGGCATCGTGGGCGTACGCCGGGTCAGCCTGGTCGCCGATGACCTGCCCGACCTGCCGGGGGTGGTTCGCACCGAACGGGTCGACGGTCGGCTGCACCTGCTCACCACCGACGCCGACGAACTGGTCCGAGCGCTTGTCACGGCCCGGACCCCGTTCACCGACCTGGAGGTACGGCCGACCTCGCTGGAGGAGGCATTCCTCGCCATCACCAGCGAAGACGCGTCCAGCGAAGACACGCTCGCCGGCACCGGCCGTTCCGCCGCTGCCGACGACCGTCCCGCCACCGCCGCTGCCGGCGGCCGACCCACCACCGTCTGAGGAGGCGACCGTGCAGCTCGCCCTGGTCCACGCCCGCTACCAACTCCTGGAGATCATCCGGATTCCGGTGGCCGTCTTCGGCAGCGCCTTCTTCCCGGCCGCCTCCATGATCTTCTTCGTGGTGCCGTTCGCCGGTGACGATCCGGTCGGTGCCACCTACGCCACCGCGTCGATGGTCACCTTCTCGGTGATGAGCGCCAACATCTTCCAGTACGGCGTCGGTGTCGCCGAGGACCGCGACCAGCCCTGGAACCCGTACACCCGGACCCTGCCGACCGGGCCGGGCCCGCGGTTCGCCGGCCGGGTGCTGGCCGGCCTGGCGCTGACCTACCTGTCGCTGATCCCGGTCGTGGTGATCGGCGCGACGCTGACCGCGGCCCAGGTCACGCCGGCGGCGTTCCTACTGGCTCTCGGGACGGTGGCCGTCATCTCGGTGCCGTTCACGCTGATGGGGCTCGCCATCGGCTACCTGCTGCCGAGCAAGGCGGCGATCGTGGTGGCACAGCTGATCTTCCTGCCGCTGGCGTTCGGCGGCGGGCTGCTCTCCGCGCCGGGCGACGCGCCCGGGTTCATCGAGACGATCGCGCCGTACCTGCCGACCCGGGGCGCTGCGGAACTGATGTGGGCGTCGGTGGCCGACTACGACGTGCAACCGCTGGCACTGATCATGCTCGGTGTCTGGGTGGTGCTGCTCGCCGCGCTCGCCGGTTGGGCGTACCGACGGGACGAGGGTCGCCGGTTCAGCTGACGATTCGTCCGTTTCCGCCCCGGGCTGCGGCGGGACGGTGCCAGGATTCCGGCAGGGGGCCGCCGTGGCCGCCGGGCCGAGAGGGGTCTTGACGTGAGCACCGTCCCGCCGGGTACGCCCTGCTGGGCCGACCTGGCCACCCCGGACCTGACCGACGCGCGGCGTTTCTACCCGGAGCTGTTCGGTTGGACCGGCCGGGTCACCCCGGAACCCGAGGCGGGCGGCTACACGGTCTTCCTGCTCGACGGCAAGCCGGTGGCCGGCGCCGGCCCGCCCGCGATCCCGGACCAGATCCCGATCTGGTCGACCTACCTCGCCACCGACGACGCCGAGCTGGTCGCCGGCCGGGTCGAACGGGCCGGCGGGCAGGTCGTGGTACCACCGTTCGAGGTCTTCGACAGGGGCTGGATGGCGGTCTTCGCCGACCCGGCCGGTGCCACGTTCAGCGTCTGGCAGCCGCTGGCCATGGCCGGTGCCGAGGTGTTCAACGTGCCCGGCGCGATGAGCTGGAACGAGCTGGTCACCCCCGACCCCGAGGGCGCGAAGGTCTTCTACGAGCTGGTGTTCGGCTGGCAGCCCGACGACCAGGCGGTGGGCGCGATGACGTACACCGGGTGGCGGCTCGGGACACAGATCGTCGCCGGGATGATGCCGCCGCTGGCCGACGACTTCCCGGCCGACCTGCCCGCGTACTGGACTGTGTACTTCGCGGTTGCCGACGCGGACGCCGCCGCGGCCCGCGCCGCCGAGCTGGGCGGAACGATCCTGGTCCCGCCCCGCGACATCCCCGCGGGCCGCTTCGCCGCCCTCCGCGACCCCCAGGGCGCCCTCTTCTCCGTCATCGACCTGGGCCCCTGACCCAGCGCCCGCGTGCTCAGGGGCGGGTGGGACGGACGGGGACCACCAGGGGGCCGTGGGAGCCGGGGACCACCCGGACGCTGGCCCGGTAGTGGGTGGCGAGCAGTTCCTCGGTCAGCACCTCGGTCGGAGTTCCGGCGGCCACCACCTGACCGGCGGCGAGCATCACCATCCGGTCGGCGTACTCCCCGGCCAGGGAGAGGTCGTGCATCGTGGCCAGGACGGTCAGGCCGTGCTCCCGGCGCAGCTGGTCGACGACTTCGAGCACGTCCTGCTGGTGGCCGATGTCGAGCGCGCTGGTCGGCTCGTCGAGCAGCAGCAGCGTCGCGCCCTGGGCGAGCGCGCGGGCGAGGAACACCCGCTGCCGTTCGCCGCCGGAGAGGGTGGCCAGTTCGCGACGGTGGAAGCCGGCGAGGTCCAACTGCCCCAGCACCTCGTGCACGGCGTCGACGTCGGCTGTCGACTCCCGGCCCAGGGTCGGAATGTACGGGGTGCGGCCGAGCAGCACGTAGTCCAGCACCGACATGCCGGGCGGCACCACCGGGGACTGCGCCACCGTGGCCACTATCCGGGCGCGGTCCCGGCGGCGCAGCGCGGCACTCGGCGCACCGAAGAGAGTGATCGCCTTCGGCGCGGGCAGCAGGCCGCCGACGGCGCGTAACAGGGTGGATTTGCCGGCGCCGTTCGGGCCGATCACGGTGACCCACTCGCCGACGGCGACGGTGAGGTCGACGCCGGTCAGGATCGGCGTGCCACCGAGGTCGACGTACAGCCCGCGCACCTCGACGGCCGGCGTGCCGGCGGCGGGTTCGCGGCTCACGTGAGCGCTCGCCGGGCGGTCCGCAGCACGAGGACGAAGAACGGGCCGCCCAGCAGGGCGGTCACCACTCCGATGGGCAGCTCGGACGGAGCGGCGGCGGTGCGGGCCACCACATCGGTCAGCGCCAGGAACGCGCCGCCGAACAGCAGTGACATCGGCAGGATCACCCGGTAGCTGGACCCGGCGAGCAGCCGGACGGTGTGCGGCACGATGATGCCGACGAAGCCGATCAGGCCGGTCGCGGAGACCGCCGCGGCGGTGCCCAGCGAGGCGGCGGCGATCAACAGGTACCGGGTGCGCTGCGGGTGCAGGCCCAGACTCCTCGCCTCGTCGTCGCCGACCGCGAGGACGTCCAGCTCGCGGCGGTGCAGCAGCACCACCACTGTGGTCAGCGCGGCGTACGGCAGCACCAGCAGCACGTCGTGCCAACCGGCGGTGGCCAGCCGGCCGAGCAACCAGGAGTACACCGGCTGGATGGTGTCGGCGTTGCGTTGCAGGAGGTACGTCTGCCCGGCGGAGAGGAACGCGGAGACCGCCACCCCGGCCAGGATCAGCATGGCCGGTGACCCGCGTCGGCCACCGGCCGCGCCGAGCACGTAGGTCATCGTGACGGCGAGCAGCGAACCGGCGAACGCGGCCAGCGGAATGGTCATCGGCAACCCGGAGAGCGTGCCCTGCCGGCCGGCGCCGCCGAGGGCGATCGCCGCGGTGACCGCGAGGCCGGCGCCGGCAGCCACACCGAGCAGGTACGGGTCGGCCAGCGGGTTGCGGAACACGCCCTGGTAGCAACCACCGGCGAGGGCGAGCAGACCGCCGACGAGCAGGCCCAGCACCACCCGGGGCAGGCGCAGCTCGGTGACGATCGCGATCTCACGTTCGGTCAGCCCGCTGTCGAGGTGCACCCCGGGAAAAAGGTTGAGCAGCTCGGCGGCGACGCTGCCCGGGGGCAGGCTCACCGGGCCGAGCGACACCCCGACGACGAGCGCGACGAGCACCGCCACCAGGCCCGCGACCAGCCACCGCATGCGCAGCCCGGCGGGCCGCGCCCCGGACGGCAGCCCGGCGGGCCGGGCCGTGGACCGCAGCCCGGCGGGCCGGGCCGGGGAATGTGGCTCGGCCCGCAGGGATGACGGTGGCGGCTCGGTCGGCTGACCGGTTGGTGCCGGATCGGACACCTGTCGCGGCCCGGTCACTGACGGACGACGGTCACGCCGGCACCTTGGCGACCGCGTCGACGATGACCCGGAGCAGGTCCACGACCCGTGGGCCCCAGCGGGAGGCGATGTCGTCGTCGAGGGCGACGACCTGGTTGTTCTTCACCGCGGTGAGGCCCGCCCAGCCACTGCGCGCTTTGACCGTGTCGGCGCTCTGCTGGCAGCACTTGGCATCGGCCAGGAAGACGAAGTCCGGATCGGCCTTGACGATGATCTCCTGGGACAGCTGCGGGTAGCCGAAGTTCTTGCCGTCCGCGTCGGCCGGGTCGGCGATGTTGGTCAGGCCGGCCAGGCTGTAGAGCGAGCCGATGAAGGTCTTGCTGGTGGCGCTGTACAGCTCCGGGCCCAGCTCGTGGAAGTAGGTGAGCTTCTCGGCGCGCTGCGGCAGGTCCTTGACCAGCTTGGCGATGTCGTCCTTCATCCGGGTGGCGACGTCGGTGGCCTGGTCGGCGTGACCGGTCAGCGTGCCCAGCTCGGTGATCTGCCGGTACGAGTCGTCGAGCGTGACCGCCGCCGGGGTCTGGTACACCGGAATCTTCAGCTTGCCGAGCTGCTCAACGATCTTGTTGCGGTCATCGGAGAGCACCACCAGGTCCGGGTTCTTGCCGGCGATCGCCTCGGCGTTCGGCTGGAAGGCGGAGAGGTCGGTCTTGGGCACGTCGGCCGGGTAGTTCGACTGGTCGTCGACGGCGGTCACCTGCGGGCCGGCACCGATCGCGAAGAGCATCTCGGTGGCGGTGGGCGACAGCACGACGATCTTCTCGGGGCGCTTGTCGAGGGTGAGCGCGCCGACGGTGACCGGGTACGCGGCGGCAGCGGTGCCGGCGCTCGGCTTGTCGTCGGCCTTCTCGGCGCAGGCGCCGAGGGCGAGCGCGGCGACCGCGAGGGTCGCCGCGAAGATTCGAGGGGTACGTCTGTTCATAGGGGCCTCCTGTCGGTCGAGGAGTGTGGTGCTTCGCCGACAGGGACTTTCGTACGCCCGCCCACGAGGCGCCCTTCCTCGAGAGCGCGTTTCGCGACCGATCCGTAGGCGACCTGGCTCGTCCCCACCGACCGGTGGGGCATCACAGTTGCGGGACAGCGCCGGGATGAGCACCGGCTTCGCTGCGGACTGGTCGCTAAGACGGTAGCGCACCGCCGGGACGTGCCGGATCGATCAAGGGCCGATCAGCGTGGGTCGATCGCAGAGCCCTTGTGCACGAGGGGTTTGTCCCGGATCTGGAGGCTCAGGAGCGGGTGGTGGGGCCCCGCCGGGGCGGGACGGGGCCCCACCCGATCAGGAGGAAGTGATGGTGACGTTGTCCACAGCCGCCTCCACCAGGCTGGCTCCGGACGCGTCCGCCGCCTCGACGAGCACGCGGACCGACTGGCCGGCGTACGGGGTGAGGTTGAGGTTGGCCACCGCCCAGGTTCCGTTACGGTTGCTGGCCGCGCCGGCCTGGGTGAGCAGCGCTGTGGTGCCGCCGTTGTGCACCACGCTCACCCGCAGGTAGTCCGCCGACGAGGCGTTCGAGCCGTGCGCCAGGTACCAGGCGAGCGAGAGCGTCAGCGTGCCGGACGACGGCAGTGTCACCGCCGGTGACCGGGCGCTGGTCACTCCGCCGTCCACGTCGTAGTCACCGGCCGCCGAGCCGGCGAGCCGGCCGGTGACCAGGTCGTTGGATCCGGCGTACGGGGTGAGCTGCTTGGCTCCGGAGGACGTGGTCGCCTGGGCGGCGCCCCGCTCGAACGCGCCGAGGGTGGCGGTGTCGGTGCCGGACGGGTTGATGGTCCAGCCGGTGGCGGTCTCGAAGGTGTCCGACCAGACAGTGGTTCCGCCACCGCCGCCGCAGTACTGCGCCTGCTTGCCGATGGCCCGGTACGGGCAGTCGGCGTACTCGCTGAGGAGCAGCACCGCCTCCCGGTTGCGCGACGTCTGCGCCGGGATCACCTCGTCGGGCGGGTAGAAGCCGCCGCCGCCGGACGAGCCCGGGTACATCTCGAAGGTGTACGCCCAGATGTTGTGGGTCGCCCACATCCAGTCGAGGCTGTCTCCGTCGGTGATGTAGAGATCGCTCGACTGTTCCGGGGTGTAGCCGTTGGTGGCCGCCATCTGCTGACCGATGGTGGCGAAGGTGTTGTACTGGTCCGCGTTCATCCCGGTCGCGGTGTTCGCCGTGGTGTAGCCGTACGGCCAGAGCACCAGCTGCGAGTACGTGTGGAAGTCGATGTTGGCCTTGATCTGCTGCACACCGCCGACGACCCGGCCGTTGACGAAGTTGCGCAGCGCCTGCGTCTCAGGCGCGGAGAACGCCGACGGCCCCCGGTAGGTCTCCGACGAGGTGGTGCCGGACGAGCCGCCGCAGCATCCCCAGTTGTAGGACCAGTTGCGGTTCAGGTCGGTGCCGACGTTGGACGAGCCGCTGTTGGGTTGCCGGTTCTTGCGCCAGGACCGGTACGACCCGGTGGCGATGTCGTACTCGCTGCCGTCCGGGTTGACCGTCGGCACGATCCAGAGCTCCCGGCCGTTGACGATGTTGGTGATCCGGGAGTCGCTGCCGTAGCTGTCGGTGAAGAGGTTGAGCAGGTAGATCGCCATCTCGACGGTCAGGTGCTCACGAGCGTGCTGCTGGGAGTTGAACAGGATTTCCGGCTCGTTCTCGTCGGTGCCGACGTTGTCGGAGATCTTTACGGCCATCAGGTCGCGGCCCTCGTACGACGAACCGATGCTGATCTTGCGGGCGATCGCCGGATGGTCGGCGACGACGTCCTCGGTGCCGGTGAAGCGCAGCGTCACCGTCTGCCCGGCGAACCCGGCC
>NZ_JBEYSL010000207.1:0-11053 GCF_040642735.1 Micromonospora sp. NPDC047753
CCCTCGCGGACCAGGCCGACGCCGGCCCAGAGGTTCGGTGCGACGGTGAGGCCGTCGGTGCGGCCGGCGTTGCGATGGCGGCGCCGACGCCCTGCAGCACCCGGGCGGCGATGAGGACGGTGCCGGACCAGGCGAAGCCACCCAGCAGTGAGGCGACGGTGAACAGGACCAGGCCGATCCGGAAGACCCGCCGTCGACCGAACAGGTCACCGGCTCGGCCACCGGCTAGCAGGAGACCGCCGAAGGCGAGCGCGTACGCGGTGATCACCCAGTTGAGGTCGGCGGTGGCCATCCCCAGTGCCCGCTGGATGCTCGGCAGGGCCACGTTCGTAATGGTGTTGTCCAGCACGAGCATCAGCTGGGCGGCCGCGATGACCAGCAGTGCGAGGCCGAGTCGTGGTGGTGGGCCCGTTTCCGGCTCCACCGCCAGCGAGGCCTTCGATTCTTCGTAGACAGGCATTGATTGTCTCCAGAGTCGGCGTTTGCGGATCAGCGAATGCGGGGGTTCCAGGGGCGGAGGTCGAGGTACCCGGCCCGCCACTCGGTGGCGTACGCCCTCTTGATCTCCTCCGGCATGCGGCCGAGGATGGCGGCGACGGTCTCCGGCGATGCCCCCTGGAGCAGCCAGGGCAGGTAACGCGCGGAGTCCGCGCCGACACGGTTCCGGTGGTCCTGACCGAACGCCGCCCACTGCCCCGGGGTGAGCACCGACTCGATGAGGCGCAGGCCCTCGTCCTCCTCGTGCCGCAGGTGCCCGGCGACGCTCAGATAGAGGGCGTCGACCACGTCGCCGAGGCGCTGCGGCCCGGACTCCCGATCGGCGATGGCGGCGTCCACGGCGTCGAGCAGCGGATCGATTGCCGCGTGTTCCGCCTCCATGGCGTCGAGCAGTGCCCTGTCCGGCTGGTCGGCCAGCCGGGTCTCCATCGGGCCCCAGACCGCGACGTCCTCGGAGGTGTGGTGCACCCGGAGGAACGACTTGAACATCTCCCAGCCGACCGCCGCACGCAGGATCTGCCGTGGATCGTCGTCGGTGGTGGCGGAGACCCGGGCCAGCTGGGCCAGGTCTCGGCGCAGGGCGTCGTGCACCGCGAACATCATGGTCATGTCGAGGGTGTGGGTGGCCTCGCTCATGGTTCGTCACCTCGCGATCAGTTGATTCATTGGTTGACCAAACGTTAGGACGACCAACGGTATCAAATCGTAGGTGCCACCAACAGACTGGTAGGATGGGTCCGTGGATCCATCCGTCCAGGACGAGACGCCGGCCCGACTCAGCAGCCTCACCAGCTGGTTGATGACGCAGACCGCCGCTCACGCGGGGCGGCTGGTCGCGGACGGGTTCGCCCGGGCCGGCGCGCGGGGCTACCACTACCGGGTACTGGCCTCGCTGGACGAGTTTGGTCCGGCCAGCCAGGCCGCGCTGGGGCGGCGAAGCGGCATCCACGTCAGCGACATCGTGGCGACGATCAACGAGCTGGCGCAGACCGGGCTGGTGGAGCGCATGCCTGACCAGGCCGACCGGCGGCGCAACGTCATCACCGTCACGCCGGCCGGCCGCCAGCGGCTGCACTGGCTCGACGAGCAGATCCTCGACATCCAGAACGATCTGCTTGCGCCATTGTCCGAAGACGAGCGCGCGGAGCTGCGGCGGCTGCTCGGTCGACTGCTGAGCCACCACCGGGCTGAAGCCAAGCAGGAGCCCTGAGCGCAACCCATCGGTCCGGGCGGTCCTCGGACGGCGCGAGCGCACGCCGCCGTTCTGCCGCGAGCGAACCCGCTTGTCTTGTTGGGGCCCGCTGCGGAGGATCGGTGGATGGATCTCCTCACCGCGGAACGGCAACTTCAGGCCGCCCAGCGCGCCGCTGACGTCGAGTCCCTCGACGCGCTACTGCACCCGCAGGTCGTGGGTGCCGGACCGGACGGCACGGTCTTTACGAAGGAAGACGACCTGGCCGGCTACCGCTCCGGTGCACTGCGGATCACCAGCCTGGTGGAGGAGTCACTCGACATCCAGGAAGACGGCCAGACCGGGGTGACTCGCATGGTCGCTGCGGTGGATGCCGTCCAGAGCGGTGCCGCCGTGTCCGCGCGGTTGCGCTACACCCGACTCTGGGTGCGTGAGGACGACCACTGGCGGGTGCTGGCCGCCACCTTCGTCCCGGTCCAGTGAGTCCGTCCACGAAGGACGAGAATGGAGTGCACGACCGCGGTGGCGAGGCGTGGTCACCAGCGCAGTTGAACGACCGGGCACTGGGCGCATGCCGGATGGCACGCGCCCAGCCCCAGTCAACGTCTCAGAACGGGTGCTGAGAGACCGCCATCAGGGCTTTGTCAGCAGCTCGAACAAGCTCGAGAACCCCTGAGCGCCGAAGCCGTCAGCGATCCGGCGGTTCATCAGGTCCCTGACCTCTCGCATCCGCACGGCTTCCACGCCAATGGACTCCCGATGGCTGATCATGTCGTCCATCAGGGCGGCCTGGACGTTGAGCGGGCCGAGATCCGGCGGGTACTCGCCGGCCTTGACCGCGTTGCCGATCGAGGTCAACAGCGGGGGCAGCGCGGCGACGGAGCTGGCGGCGCGCTCGGCGAACTCCGCTACGTCGACTCCTTCTGCCTGCACCAGCCTCAGGGTGTGCAGGAACCCGATGAGGATCTCGTAGCCCATCGCGACCTGCGCCATGAACTCAACGGCGGCCAAGCCGGCTTCTTCCCCGTGGTAGGTGACGGTGCCCAACTCCCCCAGCGTCGACCCGTGCGCATCGATGGCCGTGCGGGGACCACTGAACGACAACATGACGTGCGGCGTACCGACGTCTGCCGGATCTCCCATGATCTTGCCATCGAGGTAGGTGGCCCCGCGATCTCTCGCCCAGCGATCGTTGGCCCGTGCCTGGTGGGGAGAGCCACTGGTCAGGTTCACCAAGACCTTGCCCGCGACTGCGGCGTCCACGGAGGCGAGCACCTCGTCGACCGCCGCGCCGTCGAGCAGACACACCACGACGAGCGGGCTGGCGGCCGCGGCCTCCGCGGCGCTCGCGGCAGCCGTGGCGCCAGAGTCGACCATCGGCAGGGCCTTGCTCACGGTCCGGTTCCAGACCGTCGTACGGTGTCCGCGATCGATGAACGTCTTGGCGATCGCCGAGCCCATCTCGCCGAGACCGAGCACGGTCACCCGGCTGGCCTGTTCGGTCGGATCCGCGGTGGTTGCTGACAGCATGATTTTCTCGTTTCTACTCGGTGATTCGATTCGATGCGTCAGGTGGCTCCTACCCGAGGTGGCTCTCCGCGCGGACGGCGGCTGTCAGGCGGGTGAGGCGTGCGCCCTGGAAGCGGGCCGCCTCGAGGACGGCTCTGGCGTACTCCGGATCTCGGCCGGCGCGGCTCTCCACGAGACTGACGCCGTACGGGTTCCCGCCGGCGGCGTGCGCGGTGTCGTAGTTCAGGTAGCCCGTGGGCAGGATGACCGCCCCCCAATGGTGGAACGTCTGGTACAGGCTGAGCAGGGTCGACTCTTGGCCGCCGTGCTCCTCGTAACTGGCAGTGAAGCCGGTCGCCGGTTTGTCGGCCAGTTCCTCTGCCTGCCAGGGGGCGGTCGTGGTGTCGATGAATTGGCGCAGTTGAGAGCAGACGTTGCCAAAACGTGTCGGTGTGCCGAAGGCGTACCCGTCCGCCCACCGCAGGTCGTCCAGGGTGGCGAGCGCAACATCGGCGGTGGCGTCGAGGTGGGCACGCCACTGCGGCCTGGCATCGACGACCTGATCCGGTGCCAACTCCGCCACCCGGCGCAAGCGGACCTCCGCGCCGGCGTCGGCCGCTCCGTCCCTGAATGCCTGCGCGAGCCTGTGCACAGTGCCGGTGGCGGAGTAGTAGATGACGGCGATCCTGGCAGCGGTCTGCACGGTTACCTCCTGGGTCGGCTCGGTTCTCGGTCAACCGTGCCGAGCAGGCTTACCGTTCGCTGACCATCCCCTTACCGATGCCGTTGAAATCCTCTTTGTCCAAGTCGAGCTGTGCGCCGTGGCTCATCTCGGCAGCGAGCTCCTCGCTGCTCAGCGCCGTGCGGAGGCGAGAGGTGATGCGCTGGATGTCATGCTGCTCACCGGGGGGCAACGGCGCTCCGGCGCCCGCGCGAAGCGTGCGGGCCGCGCCGAGCAACCGTACGGCGAGGCGATGGTCACCGCCGAGGCTGGTCGCCCCGGCCAGGCCCTCAAGGGCCAGGGCGACAGCCCTGGGATCCCCGGTGGCGTGCGCCGCCCCGAGCGACTCTCGGTGGTGGCGCTCGGCGAGGACCGCATCGCCGCGGTGCTCCGCGATGAATCCCAACTCGGCAAGCGCAAGCGCGCAGCCGGGCAGGTAGCCGGCGTGCCGGTTCCAGTCGAGTAGGTCCCGCTGCTGGGTCTCGGCGGCGTCGAGGTCACCCCGGCGGCGAGCGATCATCGCCAGGCCCGTACCGGCGAAGGCGGCGGCGGACCGGCTCGACTGTTCCCGCGCGACCTGTAGCGCGCGGTCGTGGCAGGCGGCCGCCTCGTCGAGGTCGCCGCGCAACAGGGCGATCCGTCCGATGCACGCCAGCTGCCGGGACACCGACGTCCACAGCCGCAGATGTTCGGCGATGCGCAACGCCTCCCGGTACCGCATGGCTGCGCTGTCGTAGTCGCCGTTGATCTCGGCCAGGGTGCCCAACAGGCTCGTCGGATGCACCTGCCCCCAGCAGTCGCCGAGTTGCACGAACAGCGTCCGGCTGGTCTCGCAGTCACGCTGCACACCGGGCAGGTCGCTGCGGTGTACGAGCGCGAGGTCCGCCCGAGTGGCGCAGGCGGCAGCGATGCCCCACTGGTCGCCGTTGGCGCGGAACGTCGTCAGCGCCGCGTCGACCAGGGCGGCAGCCTCAGCCGGATCTCCGGAACCGAGCATCATGGAGGCGAACAACCACTGCGCGAACGCCTTCTCCGGCCCGTCGGCGTCCTGGTGGCAGTCGAGGATCCGTTGCCGGGGAGCGTTCGGGTCACCGTCACGGGTGGCCAGGGCGGTCAGCCACATATCCGCACGTCGCCGCTGGGCGTCCGATGCGACGTCGTCCGCACTTTTCGCGACGATGTCCAACGCCGTTCGCAGCGACCGGCGCATCTCTCCGAGCCGACCTCGGAGCAGCCGGTACCAGGCCAACGAGGTCGCGAGCGCCAGGCCCACGCGAGGCTGACCGTCGGTGGCGGCGACGTCGAGTGCCGCCCGCAGGTTGGCGTTTTCGGCGTCGAGTTCCCGTAGCGCGCGACTCTGGTCATGACCCCGCAGCCGCCCTGCGGCCTGCTCGGCGAGACGGACGAAACACGCGGCGTGACGGCGACGGGTCGCCGGGAGTTCGCCGGCACTGTCGAGCTGTTCGAGACCGTAGGCAGCCACCGTCTCCGGGAGCCGATAGCGTCGTGGACTCTCGCCGTGGCGCGTCAGGACCAGCGATCGGTCGATCAGTCGTGCCAGCGCATCGAGGACCTCGTCGGACGCCACTTGTCCGCCCGCGCACACCTGCTCGGCGGTAGCCAGGGTGGCACCGTCGGCGAAGACCGCCAGCCGGCTCAGCACCGTCCGTTCGCAGGGCGACAGCAACTCCCAACTCCAGTCAATCATGGCGCGAAGCCCCTGCTGACGAGGAGGCGCGGTACGCCGACCGGATGACAGCAGTCGGAAGCGATCGTCGAGCCGTGCCGCCAACTCGCCCGGGTCGAGAACGGGCAGTCGGGACGCGGCCAGTTCCAACGCCAGCGGTACGCCATCGAGACGCCGGCAGATGGTGGCGATCGTGTCCGTGTTCCGCTGATCGACGATGAAGCCCGGCTCGACGGCGCGGGCACGGATCTCGAAGAGTTGAACCGCGGGGGCCCGGGCGATCTGTTCCGCGGTCGCTCCCGGCTCCGGCAGCTCCAGCGGCGGCACCGGCAAGACGACCTCGCCCGGGATCCCGAGCGGTTCACGGCTCGTCGCCAGGATGCGCAGGTCGGCCGCAGCTCCCAGAAGACTCTCGGTCAGTTCAGCGATGGGAGTCACCACGTGGTCGCAGTTGTCGAGCAGCAGCAGCATCCGCCGGTCCCGGAGTGCGGCGAGCAGCCGATCCATCGGCTCACCTGGCCGATCACCGGGCAGACCGGCCGGGGCATCGTCGCGGATCTCAAGAGTCGCCGCCACCACGTCGAGAACTTCGGTAGAGGTCGCTTCGCCGTCGCAGTGCGGCTGGCCCGCCAGCTCCACGAGCCACACTCCGGCGGGGAACGTGTCGGCCAGCAGACGAGCGGCCTCCAGCGCCAACCTGCTCTTACCCACCCCACCCATTCCGGTGAGGGTCACCAGCCGCCCGTCCGTCAGCCGCTCCCGAACCGCCTCGACGGCCTCGTCACGCCCGATCAATCCGCCGTACGGACCAGGTGACAGAGGCGCCGGCAGGTTGGTTCGCACCGGAGACGACGGCGGTGCCGGCGGCTGCAGCGCGCGGTCCTGGCGCAGGATCGCCCGATGCAGGTCGGCCAACTCCTGACCGGGATCGATGCCGAGTTCATCACGCATCTGCCGACGGAACTGCTCGTAGGCGGACAGGGCTTCACGCTGGCGTCCCGAGCCATACAGGGCGCGCAGGTGCGCGGCCCGTAGCCGCTCGCGCCACGGGTGACGGGTGACCAGGTCGGCCAGCTCACCGGCGAGCAGGTGATGCTCACCGAGATCGAGCCGGGCCTCGGCCAACTCCTCCAACGCGGCCAGGCGCTGGTCGTCGAGCCGCTCGACCGCCTGACGGACGAACCGCTCGTCACCAAAGTCGGCGTACGGGGAGCCACGCCACAGCGACAGGGCCTCCGCCAGCTCCGCGGCCCGGCCAACTGGCTCCCGCTGCGCCCGCGAACGCGCCAACAGAGCCGCGAAGCGGCCAGCGTCGACCGACTCCGGCGAAATACGCAGCCGGTAGCCGGCATCACCGGACTCGACAAGCGCACGGCCACCCGCCTCACCCGACTCCAGCGCGCGACGCAACTGCGACACCTTGGCCTGGAGCGCACCGAGCGGGTTGCCCGGCGCCCGGTCACCCCAGAGATCCTCGATGAGCCGGTCGGAGGACACCGGATGCCCCTCATGGACCAACAGGTCAGCCAGGAGAGCCCGAACCTTCAGGCCGGGTACGGCGACGGGTCCGCCGTCGGGCGTCCACACCGCGATCTCGCCCAGCACCCCGAACCTCACCGCTTCACACTAGTGCTGTGACCACTAACGTTCACCGGGTTGTCGGTGGTGTTGTGCTTCCTCGCCCAGACGTTGTCGGAGCGAGCGACTCCCCACCGGTAGTGGGGCGGGCCTCAGCCGGCCAACCGACCCTGACACCGCTGGTGGGCGGCGTGGGTCACGCCGGGACAGCCCGGCACCGGGAAGGTGTCGGCCTGCTCGACGGTGCGTGATGTCCGCACCCATGTCGGGTGCGGTGGTGGTGACGCCGCCCGGGGTCCGGGTGGCGATGATGAACGCCGCGGCAACATCGCGATGCCCGACGAACCCGCAACTCCTGCACATCATGGTCCGCCCGTGGGGCTTGACCACTCTGCGCCGGCACACCGGGCAGGTCGACGACGTACCCCGCTCATCGACCAGATACACGGTGATCCCGGCCAGCTCCGCCTTGTCCTTCAGGACCGCGATCGCCCGGCCGAGTTGCCACTGCCGCAACCGCAGGTTGTGCCGCCGACCCGCCGGAAGATCGAGGACACCACGCGGGTCACCGACGGTCAGGGTCCCGACCCGGTGCTGCACTGCCCAGCCGATCACGGTCTTCGCGGCCTCGTGCCCGGCCTGCCGTACCCGACGCCGATGCCGCCCCTGGATCAGCCGAGCCCGCCGGCGGGTCTTGCGCCACCGCCGCGAACCCCGCTGGCCCCTCGTCGGCGCACGGGCGGCGGTCGCCCGGCGGCGGCCTTTCGTGTCGGCCAGGTGCTGACGGTGCTCGGCGCGGATCGCCCGCCCGGACACCAGCAACATCTGCCCGCCACCGGTTGCCACCGCGTACGGGTGAATGATGCCCAGGTCGACCCCGGCTACCCGCCCCCGCTGCGGCACCTGACCCGCAGGGTAGGTCGCGACCGGAAGCTCCGCGGTGACCTCGACCCACAACCGCCCCTGATCGAACACCAGCGTCACTGACCGCACCGCATCATGGGGGTAGGGAACCGCCCGGTCCAGGCGCACCACCAGCGGCGGGCTCCCGGCCGCAGTCGGCAACCGCAGCCGCCGTTCACTCAGACCGAACGTGCCGTGATACCAGCGGACCGGCATCAACGACCGTCGCCGCCGCGGATACCGCACCTCACCATGCCCCGCCCTGCGGCGGGCGGCAGCGCTGAACCACGCATCAGAATAGCGACGCAACACCGACCGGGCGCCGGTCGAGTCGAGCTCACCGAACGTGCCCGGACCAGACGCGGCGAGCAGTCGACACAACTCCTGATAGCTCGCGACCGGCCGATCGTGACGACGATGCCGCCAGCTGTTGTATTCCAATACACACGCCCAAAGATCCCCGGCCGCGCGGAGCAGGCCGAAGCAGCGTTGCCGCTACGCCCGGGTCAGACGCAGGCCGACCCGGGCGGTGCGATGCACCACCCGCGGCGCTCCTGAATCCCTACGTCTGGGCATACCCGAAGCCAACCACGAGGGTCTGACACAACCCGGCCAACGTTAGTGGACACAGCACTAGCCAGTCGGCTGTTCCGCCCGCGAAACGTCGATCGACAGCCGGCCCGCTCACCGGGACGTGGCGTCGACGCCACGGAGGCGAACGTCAGTTGACGAGCAGTCGGCGGTAAGCGACCCCGGCGAGGCTGAACCGAGCCGACACCGGAGGATGACATGGATTACCTACAGCGACACAGAACCGCCAACCGTCACGGGCAGGTCGCACCACGGCGGGTGGCCACGCCCTGGCTGGCCCTGCTGGCCGGTCCGCTGTCGTACGGGATCGCCGCGC
This sequence comes from Micromonospora sp. NPDC047753, assembly GCF_040642735.1. Classification (NCBI taxonomy): domain Bacteria; kingdom Bacillati; phylum Actinomycetota; class Actinomycetes; order Micromonosporales; family Micromonosporaceae; genus Micromonospora; species Micromonospora sp. NPDC047753. Next base: position 8,996 of record NZ_JBEYSL010000207.1, read on the forward strand.
CGGCCCTGCTGCTCGACGAGCTGGCACGCGCGACGGGCACCGGGGAACGGGCCGCGGCAGCCGGCGTGACCGCCTTCGGCTGGGGGATCGCGTTGGGTACGCCACTGCTGGCGGCGCTACTGGCCCGCCGCGGCGTACGGACGGCCCTGACCGCCTCGGCCGCGCTGCTGGCCGCGGGGACGATCCTCCTCGTGCTGGTGCCGACACTGCCGGCGTTGGTGGCCGGTGCGGCGGTGCAGGCACTGGGGTCCGCCGGCCTCAGCGTGACGGCCATGAAACTGGCTGATTCGCCTCGGCGGATGGGGGTGGTCGCCGCGTCGCTGGCGGTCGTGGGGGCCACCGGTCCGCTGACCGGCGCACTGGTAGCCGAACTCCTTTCGTGGCAGGCGGTGCTGGCGTTGCCCCTGCTGGCGGTGGCCGCCGTGCCTGCTGCCCGCCGCGACGCCACACCTCCGCACGCGGTGCCGGCGTCGTTCGATCCGCTCGGCATGGCTCTCCTTGCCATGCTGGTCACCGCGGCAGTTCTCACTCCGCACCGTCCACTGGTGGCCGGCCCGGTCACCGTCGCGCTGCTGGCGTTGCTCGTGGTCCGGACGAACGTTCGCCCCGACGGCTTTCTGCCCGCCGCAGTGGCGCGTAACGGCCGGTTCCTCACGGCGTGCGTGCTGGTCTTCACCGTGGGCCTGGTGAACTTCACCCTGCTCTACGCCGCCCCAGATCTGCTGCGAGAGCACGCGGGCTGGGACAGCACGCGGAGCGGAGTCGTGCTGCTGGCGCCGTACCTGCTCGGCGGCCTCTGCTCGGGTTTCCTGATCGCGGCGTCGGTGCGGGTGCCCCACCGCGTGACGGCCGCCGCATTGCTCGGCGGAGCCGTCGCCGCGCCGCTGCTGGCTGCGGTCGCCTCCGCCGTGCCGCTACTGCTGGTGGCAATGGCACTCGCGTCCCTTGCCGCCGCGACCGGCCAGGGCGTACTCGCCCTGCGAGCGACCGGCGTCGTGCCCGGCTCTCACAAGGCCGAAGCCCTGGGCCTGTTCAACCTTGCCTATCTGCTCAGTGTCGCGTTCGGTCCAGCGATCGCCGTGACGCTCTCGCATCAGGCCGGCTGAGATCCCGCCGCGTTCCGGCGCGGTGCCGGCAGGCCGCCACCGCGAAGACCGGCTGCTGCCGAGCCTCCGCTGCCATGGGCGCCGTCCTCGGTTCCCCCATCAGGCGTCGGGGACGAGAACGATCTTGCCCGTCGTTGCCCGCGCCTGTAGGGCGGCGTGCGCCGTGGCGGCCTGCGACAGGGGGAAAGTCTGGAAGGCGGGCACCAGATTACCGGCGGCGGCCTCCGCAAGCGCGCGGGCCTCGTCAACGGCCGCGTCCTGGCCCTCCAACAGCAGGGCCAGTGCGTCGGTGAAACGCACGCCACGCTCCTTCAGCTGTGCCTCCTCGGGACGGAACTCGTCCCGGGAGGCCGCGCCGATCGTGATGTAGCGTCCACCCTCGGCCAGCAGCCCGAAGGCGGCCCGCCCCTTGTCGCCCTCGACACCGTCCAGAACGACCGTAACGCCGCGTCCGCCCAGGGCGTCGCGGACGGTGCCCGCCCAGTCCGGCAGGTTGTAGTCGACAGCGAGATTGGCGCCCAGCTCTCGCACGGCCGCCGCCTTGGCCGGTCCGCCTGCCGCGCCGATGACCGTGGCGCCCAGACGGCGGGCGAACTGGACGACCAGACGGCCGATCCCACCGGCTGCGGACGTGACCAGGACGACGTCGCCAGAGGTGAGCTCCGCGATGTCGAGCAGGCCGATTGCGGTGGTGCCGGTCACCACCATCGTCACGGCTGCCTCGTACCCCAGTCCGGTTGGGATCCGGTGCAGAGACGAGACGTCGGCGACGGCGAGCTCGGCGTAGCCCCCCGGCCTGCCGTACGCGGTCACCACCTTGGCGCCAACCCAGCCCTCGTCCACGTCTGGCCCGATCGCCTCCGGGACGACCGGGGTGCCCAAGGCGGTGCTGCACTCGCACGCCAGCCTCTTCGCGGCCACCCGACACCTGCTCACCATGCCGCAGGCGCAG
>NZ_JBEYSL010000208.1:0-11051 GCF_040642735.1 Micromonospora sp. NPDC047753
GCTGGCCGAGGATCTGCGCCTCGCCCACCACCATCGAGTCCAGACCGGTGGTTGAAGTTGAGCTCCACCGGAGTCTCACGACCGAAGATCGACACCAGCACCTTGAGCTTCTGCTGGTCGGCGTTGATCTCGCTGATCGTGGCCGGCAGCGACGCGAACGCGCCGTCGGTGACGGTGACGGAATCGCCCACCTCGAAGTCGAGGACCTTGATCTCCGGCTTCGACTTCTTCTGCTCGGTCTCGACAGCCGGCGCCAGCCACTTCAGCACCTCGTCGAGCGAGAGCGGAGCGGGCCGGTCGGCCCGGTCGGTCGCGCCGACGAAGCCGGTCACACCCGGGGTGTTCCGGACGCAGGAGTACGACTCGGCGGTCAGCTCCATCCGGACCAGGATGTAACCCGGGAAGACCTTGGCCTGGATCTGCGAACGCTTACCGTTCTTGACCTCGACCTCTTCCCGGGTCGGCACCTCGACCTGGTAGATGAAGTCCTCCATGTCGAGGCTCGTGATCCGGGTCTCGAGGTTGGTCTTGACCTTGTTCTCGTAGCCGGCGTACGAGTGCACCACGTACCAGTCACCCGGCGCGTAGCGAAGCTTCTGCCTCAGCTCCGCGACGGGGTCGTAGTCCTCGTCCGGTGCGGGCTCGGTCGTAGGGAACTCCGGCTCGCTGGCGGCCTCGACCGACTCGTCACCAGCCGCCGTCGCGACCGTGGACTGCTCGTCCACCGGTCCGGCGGTCTCGTCGTACTCAGGCACGCTCGCTCACTTCCGTCACTATGGCTGGAGGCAGCCGGTCAGTCCGAGTTGCCAAAGACAAACAACACGACCTTGGCGAAGCCGAAGTCCAGCACACCCACGATCGTCAGCATCACCGCGACGAACGCCACCACCACGGCGGTGTAGGTCAGCAACTCCTTGCGGGTCGGCCAGATGACCTTACGCAGTTCAGCTACGACCTCGCGGAAGAACCGGGCGATGCGGCCGAAGACGCCCACCCGACCCGTTTCCGACCGCGTGGTCGGCCGGCTGTCCGCCGACTCCGCCCGGGCACGGGACCGCGTGGCGGTGCCTCCCCGGGAAACCGGCTCGTCCGCGCCGGAGGCGTCGTCGTCGGCCACGTCGTCGACGACCTCGTCGTCCAGACGATCGTCGCCGTCGTCGTCGCGCCGCTTGTTGTCGGCCACTTCGCCCTCCGTCGCGGAATCTGGGGTCGTACGCCGAGTGGCGCACGCGGCGCTGGTCACGCCGGCCGGACCCAACCGTCCCGCGACGGGCCGCGGCCGGTGGATCACCCGGAGGGCCCCGATTGCCTCGGAGCCACCCCGCCGATGCCACCACCACGGGCCGGACGCCGCCAGGTGGCGGCGCGACCCACGGGAACGGTCAGGCCTGAGGCGCAGGGGTGACAGGACTTGAACCTGCAGCCTGCGGTTTTGGAGACCGCTGCTCTGCCAATTGAGCTACACCCCTATGTGGCAACACTCGCCCCACGCGGCCACAGACGACCGAGCAGGGGTCACTTGCCCCACGGCGGACCAGTGTACGGGTAGCCGCCCGACTTTCCCAACCGGTCTCTCCGCCACGCGTGGCGGGCTCGGTTCAGCCTGCCGTCCGGATGGTTGCCCGCGCCTGCGACAGCACCTTCTCACCCAGGCAGGTGGCGGTCACCTCGAGCCGGGTGAGACCGTCCTCGGTCACCTCGCGGACCCGCGCCGTCACCTCGATCTCGGTCCCCTGGTCGTCGTCGGGGACCACCACGGGCCGGGTGAAACGCACGCCGTACTCGACCACCGCGTCCGGGGACCCAGCCCACTCGGTGACCGCCCGCCCGACCAGGGCCATGGTGAACATGCCGTGGGCGATCACCCCGGGCAGACCCACAGTGGTGGCGACCCGGTCGCTCCAGTGGATCGGGTTGAAGTCGCCCGAGGCGCCGGCGTAGCGGACCAGGTCCGCGCGGGTCACCTGAAACGTCTGTGCTGGCAACTCCATCTCACGCCTCCCCGCGAATGACATACCTGGCCCAGACCGCCACCACCGGCTCCCCGCCGACGGTGCTCACGTCGGTGCGCGTGGTCAGGAAGCCGTGCCCACCCCTGGTGCTGACGTCCTCGATGGTGTTGGTGCAGACCAGCTCGTCGCCGGCGACCACCGGCCGGGTGTACGCGAACCGCTGGTCACCGTGCACCAGGCGGCTGTAGTCGACACCCAGGGCCGGGTCCTCGATGATCTGGCTGCTCGCGGCCATCGTCACGATCACCGGGAAGGTCGGCGGGGCCACCACGTCGGCGTGGCCCAGCGCCCGCGCGGCCTCCGGGTCGTGGTGGGCCGGGTCGGTGGCGCCGATGGCGCTGGCGAACTCGCGGATCTTTTCTCGGCCCACCTGGTAGGGGGCGGTCGGCGGATACGTCCGGCCGACGAAGGAAGGGTCCAGAGGCATGCCGCGAACCTACACGGAAAGCCCAATCGCCGACCTGATCGGTAGACGGCGGCGGAGCCGCACCAAACCGGTCAGATCGGCGATTGGAAAGCTTCGACAACGGCCGGCCCTGAGGCCGGCCAGCAGTCAGCGGGTCTCGCGGTGGACCGTGTGCCGACCGTCGCGCGGGCAGAACTTCTTCAGCTCGATGCGGTCGGGGTCGTTGCGCCGGTTCTTGCGCGTGATGTAGTTGCGCTCCTTGCACTCCACACACGCCAAAGTGATCTTCGGCCGGACATCGGTAGCCTTCGCCACGGCGGAGTGCCTTCCTCGCTAACGGAAACAACTACGACGCGCCAGCCTAGACGCTGACAGCGCGGACATGCAAAGTGGGCGCCGGAAGCGCCCATTCTTACGACCACCGGCAACGAGCCCGGAAGACGAGAGTAGCGGTGGCCGGACTTGAACCGGCGACACAGCGATTATGAGCCGCTTGCTCTACCATCTGAGCTACACCGCTGCGATGGGTCCAGCTGAACCCTCGAGCCCCCTTACGGAATCGAACCGTAGACCTTCTCCTTACCATGGAGACGCTCTGCCGACTGAGCTAAGGGGGCCTGCGCGATCTCCCCGTGGGGCGCGCAGGAGTAAGAGTACACGGCCCGGCTCGACAGGTGAAATCGGATCCCCGGTGATCGTCCGCGCCCTGCTCAGGGCACGACACGCAGGCGCGGAAGCTCTCCGTTCGAGGTCGTCTCCGGCTCGACCTGGGCGCCGAACCAGGCAGCCAACCGCTCGTACGGCAGTGGCCGGCTGAACAGGAAACCCTGCCCGATCTCGCAGCCGATGTCCTGGAGAAGCTCCAGGGTCAGCTCGCTCTCCACCCCCTCGGCCACCACCGTCAGGCCGAACTGCTGGGAGAGGGTGACGACCGCGTTGACGATCGCCAGGTCCCCCGGGTCGGTCGCCATGCCCTGCACGAAGGAGCGGTCCACCTTCACCTCGTGCACCGGCAGCCGGCGCAGGTGCGCCAGGGACGAGTCACCGGTGCCGAAGTCGTCCACCGACAGTCGTACGCCGAGATCCCGCAGCCGTTGCAGGGTGGGGATGGGCCGGTCCGTGCCGTCCAGCACCCCCGACTCGGTGATCTCCAGGGTGAGGCGCTGCGCCGGCACCTTGTACTCGGTCAATAACTCCTGGACCCGATCCGGGAAGTGTCGGTCGATGAGCGTACGGGCCGAGAGGTTGACCGCGATGGGCAGCGGCTGGTCGGCCAGCGCCCAGTCCCGGCTGCGCCGAAGGCCCTCCCGGAGCACCACCTCGGTGAGCCGGCTCAGCTGGCCGGTGTGCTCGGCCACCGCCACGAAGTCCTCGGGCGCGACAGTGCCGTGCGCCGGGTGCTCCCAGCGGGCCAGACACTCCACACCCACCAGGCGCCGGTCCCGCAGAGTCACCTTGGGCTGGAAGTAGACCTCCAGCTCGTCCTGGTCCAGTGCTCGGCGCAGATCGCCGGCCAGACCCAACCGGCGCAGTGAACGGGACTCCAGCGCGGGATTGAACAGCTGCACGCTACCCGGCACCGACTTGGCCGCGGTGGCGGCGAGGTCGACCCGAAGCAGCAGGGTCGCCGCGTCGCTGCCATGATCCGGGTGTACGGCCACCCCGACGGCGGTGTCCACGTCGAGGGTGAGCGCGTCGAAGACCATCTCGTCGCGGATCTGGTCGCGCAGTTGGGCAGCCAACTCGACCGCGGCCTCGGCGCTCTCCAGCCGCAGCGTCACCAGGAACTCGTCCCCACCGGCACGGCCAACCAGAGCCGACGACGGCGCGCTGGCCCGCAACCGATTGGCGACCTCGGTGAGGACCTTGTCCCCGGCCGCGTGCCCCAGCGACTCGTTGACCTGGCGCAGCCCGTCCACGTCGAAGAGCAGCAGCGCCACCACCTCGTCCGGCGCGCCGATCTTGACCGATTCGTCAAGAGCGCCGGTGATGCGCCGCCGGTTCGGCAGCCCGGTCAACGTGTCGTGGTACGCGTCGTGCCGCAGCCGGTCGACCAGTCGCGAATTCTCCAACGCGACGGCCGCGTGCGCCGCCACCGTCTCCAGCACGGGCACATCGGCCTTGGTGAAGTGGCCGACGTCGCTGAGGCGGTTGACCACCTCCAACGTGCCGATCACCACCTTCCCCGACCGCAGCGGCACGACGATGACGTCCTTCACCTGACGGCCGGCGATCGCGCGACGCAACTCCGCATCGCCGCCCAGCAGTCGCCCGAGGGTGACGTTGTGGCCCGCCTCGAAAGCCCGCTCACGAATCACCACCGGGGTGGGCGCCACGTCGAGCAGCCCCCGGTCGTCCAGCCGTGCGGTCAGCAGCACCTCCGGATGCCGGCGCTGCGCCGGAAGCCAGAGGGTCGCGTACTCGGCCTGCATGAGGGTGCGGATCCGATCGAGCAGCACGTCCGCGAGCGCCCCCTCGTGGCCGGCGCTGGTCATCGCCCGGGTCAACTCGTACATGTCGCCGAGGGTGCGGTGCTGACGAAGGAACCGGGAGTACGCGCGGTAGAGCATGACGCCGGCGACGGTGATGGCCACCAGGAGCAACGTCGACCACAGTGTCGTCACCAGCGCGATCAGGATGAGCAGCCCCACCGCCACGTTCAGCGCGGTGGTGAGGAAGACCTGCACGGCCATCGCCGTCGTGCCCCGCAGCCCCTGCCAGCCCTGCAACAGGCTGATCACGCCGACGACCGAGGCCAGGCTGATCAGCGTGTTCGCGCTGACCGCGAGAAACAGGACCCCCCAGGTGGCGGGCCCAACCCCGTCGAGCGGCGGCGCCGCCACCACGACCACGCCCGCCACCGACACGCCGGCGGCATCCCGGGCGACGTTGAACCAGAACTTGGGGGGCAGGTAGCGACGGTGAGCCTGAGTGACCACCGCGGCGATCGTCGCGATCAGGACCACGAGCACCGGTGAGAGCCAGTACAGCCCCAGCACCAACGGGATCTCGGTGAGGGTGACCACGACGGCCTGACGTCGGACGACGAAGCTCAGAGTCGGTACGCCGGCCACCACCATCACAAGCACGAGCAACCCCGCAACCAGAAGGTCGCGGGGTTTTACGGTTTCAGTAACGGCCAGGAATGTGGTGATGAGGATAGCGAGAGAAGCCAGGGGGCCGGTGATCAGCCAGGCACGTTCCGTTGAACGGCGGGGGACGTTGTTGCCCGGCACGCTCGTGTCCCCTCATCGGTGGCGCTGAAGCGCGCCGACATCAACGCTCGTTGACAACGGCTCCCGTGCCACTGCTGCTGACCGGAGCACCCCACTCAACCCCTGTCGCCTGCATCTCACTGCTGACGACAACGCCCCCGACAGCGGACACGACAAGACCCATCGCCACGATCAGACCGAGCAGCCGGCCACGCGTTAGACCAGACATCGGAAACTCCTACCACCAAGGGTGTCAGAAAACTGCGTTCCCCGATGGTGCCACAGCGGTGGCAGGGGGGAAAGTTCCACGACGGCCCCGGGCTGCGGACGGGGAATTACGAACCGGTCGGCCTGTCCACCCACCACGTCTGGCCAGATCGTCTTACCGTCCGACCGATCGCCGTCCCTCAAGAAACGACAAGCTCCGCTAACAACTCCTATGCGGCTTAGCACTCCTACCGGACCTCGACCTGCTGTACCGGCCAGTCGTACGAGGCTCGCCTTGCGGGCTGAACGCCCCGATCATGCGTGACTTTCCCGAAGCAGATTGTGACGCCTCATGCGGCAAACCGCAATCATCTATGCAACCCCAGCGCCGCCGCCACCCTGTGAACCGCCCTCGGCGACACCCACTCGCGGCGGGCAGGCCGGTCACGTCCGGCCCACGGCCGCTGAGGATGGCAGCGCAGGACGCGAAGTGCCCACCGCGGTCAGCCTCATTGACGTACGCAATTCCGGGGTAGGCAGCCTCGGCACTGCTCCGCGGAGCGGCCCAGATCTCGCCGGGGAACGTGGTGAAGCCGACCGGCACCGTGACCGGTGACGGAGTCTGACCGGCCGCCTGGGCCGCTGCTTGAAACCGCTCCTGCCCCCACTACCACCGGGCGGGCAGGATGCCGGTACCGGTCAGCCAGTACAGCGCCACGGTGTCGACAAGGGACTCGCGAGTGGGACCGCCCACCGGTGCGTCACCGAACAACGGTTCCACTAGTGGGCAGGACGGCGGGCAGTCGGCCATGTGACGGCACTCTGGCCGAGCGACGGGATCCGCCTAGCCTGTGCACAGGGTTCGCCCGGCAACGCTCCGAAGGGAGCCGTCCCATGCCATCCATCCTCGGCGCAGCTTTCCTCGCGGCCGCCTTGACGGCGGCACCAACCGTGTCCGCCGCAACTCCCGCCCCGGCACCCGGCTACCGCCTGGTGGAGCTCGGCTCCCTCGGCGGCGACAACAGCTTCGTCAGCGCCATGAACAACCGCGGCGACGTGGTTGGCCGCGCCCAAGCCACCGACGGCAGCTACCGCGGATTCCTCTGGCGCCACGGCCGGATGACCGATCTCGGTGCCTTCACCCCGACCGACGTCAACGACCGCGGGCAGGTCGTCGGCTACCCCGCCGACGGCTCCGGCGGGTACGTCTGGGACCACGGTGTGGTGCAGCCGCTGGGTCCGTCCGCCCTACCCCTGGCGATCAACAACCGCGGCCAGGTTGTCGGCCGCACCGACGAAGGCCCCGTTTTGTGGACGAACGGCCATGCCCGGTCCCTGCCTCTCACCGAGGTGTCCGACATCAACGAACACGGCCAGGTCTCAGGTGGGGTGTACCTGCCACCGGACGGCTTCCACGCCGTCCGATGGCACAGCGGCCGGGTCACCGACCTCGGCGCCGGCCCCTTCAACCGCAGCAACACCTACGCCCTCAACGACCGCGGCTGGGTGATCGGCTGGCAGTTCTCGGCTGACCAGTTCCCGCGCGGCATCCTCTGGCGGCACGGCCGAGCCCTGGACGTCGGCACTCTCGGCGGCAACACCACCGAACTGCGGGCGATCAACAACCGCGGCGAGATCCTGGCCACCTCCGCGGCCAGCGACGGAATCTCCCGCCCGGCGCTGTGGCGACGCGGCGTTCTGCACGACCTGAGCCTCGCCGGGATCAGCATGTACGGCGAGTTCGTCGGCCTCGATGACCGTGGCCGCATCGCCGCCTCGATCCGCACTGTCTCGGGTGTCAGAGCGGTCGTCTACCACCCGCGCTGACCGCTGGCTCGCCTTTTGACGTGGGGGGCCGTGCTGGCCGGCACGCCGAAAGCGCCAAGAGGCAGTCCTTGCGCCGCCGTCTTGGAGGATCATCGCCCGCAGGCTGCTCAGCGCAGGGCTTACGAAGGGCTCCCCCGCCCCGTCGCCCTGATGCTCGACACGCCCGCGCGTCCACCCGCACCAGCGCCTGAATGTGGGAGGCTTGTGGGCCGGAGGAGCAGAATGAGTCGGCGAAAGAAGCGCGCCGTGAGCCCTGAGGTTCAGGCGGCGTTCATCGCCGCTCGTGCAACCGAGGTCAGCGCCATGATCACAGCTAACGCCACCGTGGCCAGCGCAGGCATCAATGCCAGCGGATCCCGCAGCGCAGCAAAGATCGCTGGGCTATTCAGTATCGGAGCCGCCGGCTTGGCCGGGGCCGTCGCCTTGGCGTTGGGTTCCGCTACGCCACCATCCGACCGTCCCAGCCGGGCAGGGGACGCAGGCGTGCAGCACCACGGACCGGACAGCCGCAATATCCATGCCGAGCAGCTACTTGATCAGCGGGAGCGCGAAGCTGTCCTGGTTCAGCTTCAATTCAGGGAAGCGTTAGAGGCAGACTGCACTCTCTACGAGTCTCATGACAATCGGATGGCCTGCGTGAACCGAAAATCGGCAGCACGCAACATGGTTCGGGCCTACCAAACACAGCTAGCGGCCCTGCGGCGTCTCCTGGGAGTTGCGTAGGCGTCACCCACGCCCCGAAAATTGACGCTGGCCGGTCCGACTTCTTCGCCCTCTTCTTAGGCCGCTCGCGGTGGCCCTCGTCGGTGGACGCCCGTCTCGGCAGCTACCCGATACGACATCAGCTCGACCAAGGCGAACATGACGGCGCGATGCCCCAGGTGTCACCCGCAGTCAGCCAGCGCTCCCTGGTTGCGACGCCAGCGACGTATCGCGGCGGAGATGAGGGAGCGGCGGTGTCCCCACGGGATGCCGGGGCACGCTGCGGACAGCACTCGAGAACGATCCTTCGACCTGCCCACCATCCGCCCACAACCAGTCGTCACCGGCTGGACTGAGCCGGACTCGCCCAGATCAACGACAACGGCCCCCGATCAGCATCTCTGCTGGTCAGGGGCCGTGTCTGCACCTGGTGGCGGGTAGAGGATTCGAACCTCTGAAGCTTTCGCGACGGATTTACAGTCCGCTCCCATTGGCCGCTCGGGCAACCCGCCAGGGCACCCCACCGCGTCGTAACGCGGCGGCGGAAGCAAGGATAGCGGCTCCCCCCGGCACCTACGCAACCGGGTACGGTCAGGGGGTCGTGCCGCTGGTCGGCGGCCGACGGCAGGCCCAGACCGCCGGACAGCAGGAGCAGAATCATGGCAGCGAACCCGTCGTTCGACATCGTGAGCAAGGTTGACCGTCAGGAGGTCGACAACGCCCTTCGTCAGGCGGAGAAGGAGCTTGCGACGCGGTTCGACTTCCGCGGCACCGGCGCTGAGATCTCCTGGTCTGGCGAGGAGGCGATCGGCCTTCAGGCGGAGACCGAGGAGCGCGTCCGCGCCGCACTGGACGTGTTCAAGGAGAAGCTCGTCAAGCGGAACATCTCGCTGAAGTCGCTGGATGCTGGGGAGCCGCGCCCGTCGGGCAAGATCTTCAAGATCGACTGCAAGGTGATCCAGGGTATCGAGACGGACAAGGCCAAGGCCATCAGCAAGAAGATCCGCGAAGAGGGCCCCAAGGGCGTGCAGGCGCAGATTCAGGGCGACCAACTGCGGGTCACCGGCAAGAAGAGGGACGACCTCCAGGCGGTCATCTCGCTGCTCAAGGGCGAGGACTTCGGCGTCGCCCTCCAGTTCAACAACTACCGCTGACGGCTATCCACAGCGATCCGGTCCCCGGCCACAGGGCGTCCAGCTGAGATCGACTCGGCTTCCTGAAAGTCGGGGCGTCCGGGCGGATGGGACACCGCGACTTTCAGGAACCCGAGTCGATCAAGGGCAACCCGACCACGACGCGGGCCGACCAGGACGCGGGCCGATCAGGACGCGGGCCGACCAGCCTGACGACGGCAGGTCAGACGGGGACGGGGTGTTCGGCGCGTACCGCAGTGGTTTCCGCGCGGGCGATGGGCCCGGCGGGTAGTGCGGCGACCGCGGCCCCGACGGCGACCGCAGCCCCGGCGAACAGGAACGCCCAGCGGACGCCACCGGCGTGGTCGACGATCACGCCGGCCACCGAGCCGCCGGCGGCGCTCGACGCCACAGCGACGGTGACCACCCAGGTGTACGCCTCGTTCAACATCCCGGTCGGGGCGATCCGGCCGACCAGGGTGTTCTCCAGGGTCAGCGCGGGCGCGATGGCGGCCCCGCCGACAACCAGCGCGACACCCAGCGCGAGCGGGGTGGGCATCACCGCGAACACGGCGAAGGTGGCGGCCACCGCGGCGAGCAGCAGGGCGAACTGTCGGGTCATGTTCGGTGCCGGCTTGCGGACGCCGAACCAGATCCCACCGGTGGCGCTGCCGACCCCCCAGACGGCGAGCAGGACGCCGGCGAGGCTCTCCGGGTCGCCGGTGGCGTGGTCGCTCGCGAACGCCGGCACGATCACACCGGCGGCCCCGAAGGCGATGCCGAGGCCGGCGACGCAGATCAGCAGGGCCGGGAAGCCGGCGACCCGTAGCGGGCCGAGGCCGCGCGCGTGGTGTTCCTGCGGGTGCGGACGCCAGCCGCGCATGACCTGCCCGAGGGCCACGGTGGTCGTGCCGACCAGGGTGACCACTGCCGCACCGATCAGCGCGGCCGCCGCGTCGGCGACGAGGACGAAGCCGGCGACGAGCAGTGGGCCGAGGACGAAGACGATTTCGAACAGTGTGGTCTCGGCGGCCAGCGCGGTGTTGCGCAGGTGGTATCGGCCGGAGTTGGGGCCGGTCAGGTCGTTCCAGGCGCCTCGGATGGCGGCGCTGAGCGGCGGGTAGGTGGCACCGGCAACCCCTGCGGCGAGGTAGATGACGGGGAGCGCGTCGTCGCCGGAGCGGCTGGCCAGCAGCAGCCCGATGAGTGCCAGCGGGTGGGCCACGGCGGTGAGCAGCAGGACGGGGCTGGGGCCGACCCGGTCGGCGATCCGTCCGGCCACCGGGCTGAGCGCGGCGCCGGCGAGGGCGTAGATGCCGCCGGCGATGGCGGCCAGCGAGTAGCGCCCGGTCACCTGCTCGACGACCAGGAGCAGCGCCAGCGGGGTCATGCCGATTCCGAGCCGCCCGATGATGCCGAAGATCAGCAGCATGGGCGCGCCGGGGATCCGCCAGCCTGGACGCCGGAGAGGGGGATCGCGACGACGCGTACCTGGCCTCCCCAGTACTGCCGGGCCACGGCCCGGTAGTCACCGCGGTCGCCGAGGTCG
>NZ_JBEYSL010000209.1:0-11018 GCF_040642735.1 Micromonospora sp. NPDC047753
CAAGCTGAGCCGCTCGGTCGACGTGCCGGCAGCCGCCGACTCGAAGTTCTGGATGTGGAACAACTCCCGTCCCGGTGCCACGGGGGCACCGGGGCGGGCGGTACAGGCCCTCTGGGCCGCCGCGACCGTCGCGTTGGTCGCCGTCGGCACGGTCCGGGCCGCCGGCTGGCTCTTCGCCCTCTGCCTGCTCGCGGCGGCGGTGACCGGGGCTCTCGCGGTGACCGGTGGGCGAAGCCCGCTCGGCATGCTGGTCGCCGTGACGCTGCCGCCCGCCGCGACGGTACGGGCGCTCCCATGGGCGGCACGCGGAGTACGCGACACCCGCCCGGCAGGGTCCGGGGTCGGCTTCGGACGAATCCTCACCAGCCTGGCCGTCTCCGCCGTCCTGCTGACGCTGTTCGGGCTGCTCTTCTCCTCCGCCGACGCGGTCTTCGCCGAACTGGTCACCGGCCTGCTGCCCGACATCTCGCTACCCGGCGTGATCGGCTGGACGTTCCGCCTGGTGGTGATCGGCGGCGGTCTGCTCGGCGGCGCGTACCTGATCAGCCGCCCACCCGACCTGGAGGGCCTGCGACCGAGGCCGTCACGACCGGTCCACCGACTGGAGTGGACCCTCCCGCTGGTGTTGCTCGACGCCCTGTTCGCCGCGTTCGTGCTGGTCCAGCTGACGGTGTTGTTCGGCGGCGCGGGGCACGTGCTGCGTACGGCCGGGCTCACCTACGCCGAGTACGCCCGTGGCGGGTTCTGGCAACTGCTCGCCGTCACCGCGCTCACCCTGCTGGTGATCGCGGTCGCCGCCCGCCGGGCGTCGCAGGCCACCCGCGCGGACCGGCTGCTGGTCCGCGTACTGCTCGGCACGCTCACCGCGCTCAGTCTGGTGATCGTCGCCTCGGCGCTCTACCGGATGCAGGTCTACGCCGACGCGTACGGGGCGACCCGGCTGCGGCTTGTCGTGGCGACCATGGAGCTGTGGCTCGGGCTGCTCTTCCTCCTGGTGGGGGTCGCCGTGGTGCGGCTGCGGGCCGAGTGGCTGCCCCGGTTGGTGATCGGCACGGCGGTGCTGGCGCTGCTCGGGTTGGCGCTCGTCAATCCCGACCGGCTGATCGCCGACCGGAACGTCGACAGGTACCTGGAGACCGGCCGGTTGGACGTCGGGTACGTGTCCGGGTTGTCCGCCGATGCGGTACCCGCGTTGGCCCGACTGCCCGATCCGATGCGCATCTGCGCACTGACGCAGATCGCCGCCGAGCAGCCCCGGGACGGCCTCTGGGCGACGAACCTCGGCCGGCTGCGGGCCCGAGCGGAACTCGACACGATTCCGCTGAACGGCACCCTGACCTACTGCCTCGAACTGGGACGCTGGTGAGTGTGAGCGCTTGACAATCGCGTACGGCGGGCGAGACTGCCGGGGTGGCCAAGCAACTCCCCGACGTGGGGTCGAGCGGTGCGGTGCCGCCGCCCCGGCGGTCCCGGATCGTGCTTGCCGAGATCACCAGGCAGGACACCCGCGCCGAGCGAACCCGCGCCGAGCTGGCCCAGCAGACCCAGGTCGGCGAGGCGCTGGTCCGCGGCCTGGTCCGGGCCCAGCTCGCGCTGGCGCTGCGGCTGTCCCTGGTGGTGGCCATCGGGTTGGGCGGGCTGCCCTGGCTGTTCGCGATCGCGCCCTCGCTCGGCCGGACCACTGTCGCCGGCGTCAACCTGCCGTGGCTGCTGCTCGGGGTGGCCTCCTTTCCGTTCCTGATCGCCGTGGGCTGGGCGTACGTGCGGCTGGCCGAGCGCAACGAGCAGGACTTCACCGACCTGGTGCAACGGCCGGAGCGCTGAGTGGGCAACGACTTCGTGGTCCCGGCCATCGTCGCGGTCACCCTGGTCACCGTCGGGATCGGCTTCTACGGGCTGCGGTTGGCCCGGACCACGTCCGACTTCCTGGTGGCGTCCAGGGCGATCAGTCCGACCTGGAACGCCGCCGCCATCGGCGGGGAGTACCTGTCGGCGGCGAGCTTCCTCGGCATCGCGGGGCTGGTCCTCAAGTACGGCGTGGACGTGCTCTGGTACCCGGTCGGGTTCGCCGCCGGGTACCTGGCCCTGCTGCTCTTCGTGGCCGCGCCGTTGCGCCGCTCCGGTGCGTTCACCCTGCCCGACTTCTGCGAGTTGCGGCTGGGCTCGCGTCGACTCCGCATCCTGGCCACCGCCTTCGTGATCTTCATCGGATGGCTGTACCTGGTGCCGCAGCTCCAGGGCGCCGGGCTGACCCTGGCCACGGTGGCCGGCTCCCCGTACCCTCTCGGAGCCCTGCTGGTGGCGGCCGTGGTCACCGCGAACGTGGCGCTGGGCGGCATGCGCGCGATCACCTTCGTGCAGGCGTTCCAGTACTGGCTCAAGCTGACCGCTCTCGCCGTACCGGTGATCTTTCTGGCCCTGCAGTGGCAGGCCGACGGCCGCCCGGCGGTGACCCCGCCCGACGGGCCGACGTTCCGGGCCGCGACCACCGTCGTGGTCGAGCACCGCGCGGCCCTCACCCTGCCCAACGGTGACATCCGGGAGGTACGCCCCGGCGACGAGTTGACCTTCGCCGCCGGTGATCCGGTGCCGAACGTCTCCGGGGTGGCCACCGATGCCAACGACTGGCTGCTGCCCAGCGCCGCCGGTGACGACGACCGGGGCCTGTTCGCCACGTACTCGCTGATCCTGGCCACCTTCCTGGGCACCATGGGCCTGCCGCACGTGCTGGTGCGCTTCTACACCAATCCGGACGGCGCGGCGGCCCGTCGGACCACCCTGGTCGTGCTGGCGTTGGTCGGCGCGTTCTACCTGCTGCCCACTCTCTACGGGGTCCTCGGCCGGATCTACACCCCACAGTTGCTGCTCAGCGGCCAGACCGACGCGGTGGTGGTGCTGCTACCCGAGGCCGCCCTGGGTGACGGCCTGGCCGGGCGGCTGCTCGCCGCGCTGGTCGCCGCGGGCGCGTTCGCGGCGTTCCTCTCCACCTCGTCCGGCCTGCTGACCAGCGTCGCCGGGGTGATCTCGACGGACGTGCTCGGTCGGGGATCGGTACGCGGGTTCCGGCTGGCCACCGTCATCGCCGGTGGTGTGCCAGCGTTGCTGGCGTTGCACGTTTCCGGGCTGGACGTCTCGCAGGTCGTCGGGCTGGCCTTCGCGGTCGCCGCGTCGAGCTTCTGCCCGCTGCTGGTGCTCGGCATCTGGTGGCGCGGGCTGACCGACGTGGGCGCCACCGCCGGCGTGGTGGCCGGCGGCGGCGCGGCGATCGGCGCGGTGCTGGTCACCGTGCTCGGCCCACCGCTGTCCGGCTGGCCGGCCACGCTCATCGCCCAGCCGGCCGCCTGGACGGTGCCACTGGCCTTCACCGTGATGGTCGCCGTGTCGATGGCGACCCGCCGCCGGGCACCGGCCGACGTAGCCGCCACCATGCTCCGCCTGCACACTCCGGAAGCCCTCCGCATGTAGGCGCGAGTCCGGCGCCGGCCCGGTCTCGCGCCAAAGCCAGCGCCGATCTTGCAGTTTCGGTGGTGGATACGAGTGTTTATGCACCTTGTGTCGGTGCAGAAAGTGCAAGATCGCGTCGCGGTCCGCCTCGGGGATGATCGCGGGTCCGTCTGTCGCTGGAGGGCGGAACTGGTGATCGGCGGATAACGTCGGCGCATGACTGTTGAGCACCCCGCGCTCGCACTGCGTGGCCTGGCCAAGCGGTTCGACGGCACGATCGCGGTGGCCGGCGTCGACCTGGACGTCCCCGCCGGCTCCTTCTACGGCCTGCTCGGCCCGAACGGCGCCGGCAAGACGACCACGCTGTCGATGGCTGTCGGGCTGTTGCGACCGGACGCCGGCTCTGCCTGGGTGCTCGGGCACGACGTCTGGCAGGACCCGGTCACCGCCAAGCGGCTGCTCGGCGTGATGCCCGACGGGGTCCGGTTGTTCGACCGGCTGACCGGGGCGGAGCTGCTGGCGTACAACGGGTTGTTGCGGGGAATGGACCCGGCGGTGGTCGACCAGCGGGCCGCCGAACTGCTGGACGTGCTGGCGCTCGGCGACGCCGGTCGCACGCTGGTGGTGGACTACTCGGCGGGCATGAAGAAGAAGATCGGCCTGGCCTGCGCGCTGCTGCACGGCCCTCGGGTGCTGGTGTTGGACGAGCCGTTCGAGGCTGTCGACCCGGTGTCCGCGGCGCTGATCCGGGACATCCTCACCCGGTACGCGACCGGCGGCGGCACCGTGGTGTTCTCCAGTCACGTCATGGAGGTCGTCGAGCGGTTGTGCTCGCACGTGGCGATCCTCGCCCAGGGCGTCATCAAGCGGGTCGGGACCATCGACGAGGTCCGCGGCGGTCGCTCGTTGGAGCAGGTCTTCGTCGAGGTGGTCGGCGGGCGCACCGCTACCGGCGAGGAGCTGTCGTGGCTCTCCCAGTGAGTGCGGACGCCACCCCCGCCGCGCCGCCACGGTCGGTCTCCGCTCGACACTTCGTACGGCTCAAGCTGCGGGTGATGGGCAACAACTTCCGGGGCCAGGGCTGGCGGATCGCCCTGTTCATCGGCGGCGCGTTGCTCGGGCTCTGGTTCGCGGCCAGCGGGTTCTTCCTCTTCGCCGCGCCGGGCCTGGCCGGCAACGGCCGGTACGCGGTGCTGGTCGCGGCGGCCGGCGGCGGGCTGCTGGTGCTCGGTTGGCTGCTCCTGCCACTTGTCTTCTTCGGCGTGGACGAGACACTCGATCCGGCCCGGTTCGCGCTGCTGCCACTGCCCCGGCGCACGTTGGTGACCGGCCTGTTCGCGGCGGCTCTGGTCAGCGTGCCGGTGCTTGCGGTGCTCCTCGCGACGTCCGGGCTGGTGCTGACCGCCTGGTCGTTGGGTGGCTGGTCGGCGGGGTTGGTCGCCGCCGTGGGTGTGCTCGCCGGGCTGCTGCTCTGTGTTGCGGCGAGCCGTGCGGTGACCAGCGCCTTCGCCACCATGCTGCGGTCCCGACGGGTCCGCGACCTGGCAGCCGTGCTGCTGGCGGTGACGGCGGCGCTGCTCGGCCCTCTGCAGGTCATCGGCCTCGCCGCGCTACGGGAGGCGGACTGGAGCCGGTTGAGCGGTGTGGCGACCGTGATCGGTTGGACGCCGTTGGGCGCTCCGTGGACGCTCGGCATCGACGTGGCCCAGGGGCGTGCGTGGGCGGCACCGATCAAGTTGCTGATCACTGTGGTGGCGCTCGGCGGCCTGCTGGCCTGGTGGTCCCGGTCGCTCGAGTCGGCGATGGTGGGCGCGGCGAGCGGCGGTAAGGCACCGGTTCGGCGCGGGGTCGCGGGTGGCGCGGTCGCCCAACTGTTCCCCCGGGCCGCTGGCTGGGCCCGCCGGGACCGGTTCGGTGCCCTGGTCGCCCGGGAGGCCCGTTACTGGTGGCGGGACGCGCGCCGCCGCGCCAACCTGATCTCGATCGCGGTGGTCGGCATCTTCGTGCCCGTCTTCGTCAACGTCACCGGCGGCGACTTCGCTGCCATGGACAGCGGGGGGTTGACGGCGGCTGCCAACGACAGCTCACCGGTCGTGGTCACCATTTCCATGGTTCTCGTGGGTGTGCTGGCCGCCGCCACCCTGGCCAACCAGTTCGGTTTCGACGGCAGCGCGTACGCCGCGAACGTTGTGGCCGGCGTGCCCGGCCGGGTCGAGCTGCGGGCGAGGATGACGGCCTTCTCGCTGTACGTGCTGCCGATGCTGGCGTTCGTGTCGGTGGTGCTGTCGGTGCTGCTCAGTCGACCCGGGTGGATCGGGCTCACCTTCGGCAGCCTGGTCGCCACCTACGGCGTCGGGCTGGCGGTGAACAGCCTGGTCTCGGTGCTCGGGGCGTACTCACTGCCGGAGACCAGCAACCCGTTCGCGATGAACAGCGGCGCGGGCCTCACGAAGGGGCTGCTCACCCTGCTGAGCATGCTCGCCTCGGCGGTCGCCGCGGTGCCGATGGTGGTGGCCGCCGCGCTGCTCGGTGACGCGTGGCTCTGGCTGGCCCTGCCGGTCGGCGCCGCGTACGGGCTGGGCGCGGCGCTGCTGGGCGCGTACCTGGCCGGCGACGTGCTGGACCGCCGCCAGCCGGAACTGCTGGCAACTGTCACGCCGCGCCGTTAACCGACGCGGCGGCCAGCCGCCTGGCCAGCGTCGGCGAGAAACCCACGCCAGGCGGCCGGAGCGAAGGTGAGGACCGGGCCGGAGCGATCCTTGCTGTCCCGGACCAGCACGACACCGGGCAGGTTGTCCGCGACCTCAACGCAGTTGCCGCCGGAGTCAGTCGACCGAGCGGAGGTGCGCCATCGTCCCCCGGCCGGGGCGGCCCTCGTCGACGGGAGGAGATCAGCCATGTTCGGGTTCATCCGGGGCAGGAACGGGGCGCTGTGGTCGTACCGGAAAGGAAGGTGGCCGCGTCGGCGGCCGTGCCGGGCGCGACCGGATCGGAGCGGTCGGCAGGCCCGCCGAACCGACCAGCCGCGTGGGCTGACGGGCAGACGGTGGCCCTGCCGCGACCCGGCCGGGCCGGTTGGCTGACCCCGGCGCAGACCTGGCGGGCGAACGGCGGCCGCTGGTGAACCCCGCAGCCCAGCAGCCGGATCGGGCCTCCGACCAGGCAGGCGACCGGACGACGCACCGCACCAGGGATCGGTTCTCACCGCGAGCGTGATGTCCCTGAGGCATCAATATGACTCACAGACATCACGGTCGTTCGGGCATTGCCCTCCGCCGAGCGGACCGCGCCGCGGCCGGGCGACCCCACCGCCCGGGACGGCCGGAGAGCCGAGGTGAGCCGGCCGCACCTGCCGATGCGGCGCGCCGACCTGCACGAGTACTTCCCTGGTTGGGCGAGGGCCCGGGGCGGCACAATGTTTCACGTGAATCATGAGCCGGGTGCCGAGATCCACCACACCGATCCGTTCGCGGTGCCGACCGGGCAACGGTCGCCGGTACGCCGGCTGCGTGGTCGCCTCGCCGCACCGGTGACCCTCTGGACGGCGCCCGGTCCGGCCGGGCTGACCGTCTCGTCCACCCTGGTGGCCGAGGGGGAACCCGACCGGCTGCTCGGGCTGATCGACCCGGAGTCCGACCTCTGGGCGTCGGCCGAGGAGTCGGGTCGGTTCGCTGTCACGCCGCTCGGCCCGCCACACCGGCAGCTCGCCGACCGGTTCGCCGGCCTCTTCCCCGCCCCGGGCGGGCTGTTCGCCACCGGCGCGTGGAACGAGACACCGTACGGGCCGGTTCCGGCGGACGCCGGCGGCTGGGCCGGGTGCCGGCTGGACACCGCCCGGGAGTACGGCTGGGGCCTGCTGGTCGAGGCCACCATCGAGGCTGTCGACCTGACCGGGGAGGCCACCCCGCTGCTGCACTACCGGGGTCGCTACCACGAGCTGCCGATCTGAGCGGACGCCTCACCACGAGGCGACCGATCACCGCAGTGACCTGAGTCACTTGGCGCAGCCAGCCAACCGCTCGGCGCACTCGCCGACCGGCGTCGATCTCAGCCTTCCCTGCCGGGGAGTGCGCTCTCTACGGTGCGCGAAACTCCTCTGACGCCTGTGAAGGTGGTGATCCACAGATGTCCACGGACACACCCGCTCCGGCCGCTTCCCAGTCGGACAAGTACCTGGCCGTACAACGGTCGGACGAGTTCGCCGGGCTGCGGCGTGCGCTGCGCGGCTTCGTCTTCCCGATGACCGTCGCGTTCTTCCTGTGGTATGCGCTCTACGTCATTCTCTCCGCGTACGCCCGGGACTTCATGGGCACGAAGCTGTTCGGCAGCAACATCAACGTCGCACTGGTCTTCGGCCTGCTCCAGTTCGTCTCCACGTTCGTGATCGCCTGGCTCTACTCCCGGTACGCGGACCGGAAGATCGACCCCATCGCGGACCGGATCCGCGCCGAGATCGGGGAGGTGACCCGTGAAGACGGTTCACGCGGTTGAGTCGTTCCTCGCGGCTGAAGCGGGCGATCACACCGCCCGCAACCTGACCATCACGCTCTTCCTGGTCTTCGTGGCAGTGACCCTGGGCATCACCATCTGGGCCAGCCGGCAGACCAAGACGGCTACCGACTTCTACGCGGGCGGCCGGTCCTTCTCCGGTTTCCAGAACGGCATGGCGATCGGCGGCGACTACATGTCGGCCGCTTCGTTCCTCGGCATCGCCGGCATCATCGCGTTGTACGGCTACGACGGCTTCCTCTACTCGATCGGCTTCCTGGTCGCCTGGCTGGTGGCCCTGCTGCTGGTCGCGGAGCTGCTGCGCAACTCGGGCCGGTACACGATGGCGGACGTGCTGGCCTTCCGGATGCGTCAGCGTCCGGTGCGTACCGCGGCTGCGGTCTCCACCATCACGGTGTCGATCTTCTACCTGCTCGCGCAGATGGTGGGCGCCGGCGCGCTGGTCGCGCTGCTGCTCGGCATCCGGCCGGGGACGACCTTCCTCGGCATGGACGCCGCCACCGCCAAGGTGGCCACCATCATCATGGTTGGCACCCTGATGATCATCTATGTGACCGTGGGTGGCATGAAGGGCACCACCTACGTGCAGATCGTCAAGGCGTTCCTGCTCATGGGCGGCGCGCTGTTGATGACCATCCTGGTGCTGGCGAAGTTCAACTTCAACCTGTCGGAGCTGCTCGGCCAGGCGGCCGCCGCATCCGGCAAGGGCAGCGCGTTCCTCGAACCCGGCCTCCGGTACGGCGTCGAGGTCGCCGGCAACTCGACGCAGACGTTCTACAACAAGGTCGACCTGCTGTCCCTGGGCATCGCCCTGGTGCTCGGCACCGCCGGTCTGCCGCACATCCTGATCCGCTTCTACACGGTGCCGACCGCGAAGGCTGCCCGTAAGAGCGTGCTCTGGGCGATCGGCATCATCGGCACCTTCTACCTGCTCACCCTGGCCCTCGGCTTCGGTGCGGCGGCGCTGGTCGGCAGCCAGGCGATCACGGCACAGGACAAGGCCGGCAACACCGCCGCGCCGCAGTTGGCCGAAGCGCTCGGCATCGACTTCTTCGGCGGCGAACTGGGCGGGGCAGCTCTGCTGGCGATCATCGCGGCGGTCGCCTTCGCCACCATCCTCGCGGTGGTCGCCGGGTTGACGCTGGCCTCGTCGTCCAGCCTGGCGCACGACTTCTACGCGAACGTGCTGAAGAAGGGTGAGGCGTCGGAGCGGCAGGAGGTGCGGGTCGCCCGGATCTCCGCCCTGGGGATCGGCGCGGTGTCGATCGCCCTGTCGATCTACGCGCAGAACCTCAACGTGGCGTTCCTGGTGGCGCTGGCCTTCGCGGTCGCCGCCTCGGGCAACCTGCCGGCGATCCTCTACAGCCTGTTCTGGCGGCGGTTCAACACCTCCGGCGCGGTGTGGTCGATCTACGGCGGCCTGCTCTCGGCCGTGCTGCTGGTGTTCTTCTCGCCGGTGGTCTCCGGCGCGGCGACCTCGATGTTCCCGGACCACGACTGGCAGTGGTTCCCGCTGTCCAACCCGGGCATCCTCTCCATCCCGTTCGGTTTCCTCTGCGGGTGGATCGGCACTGTCATCTCCAAGGAGCACGACGAGGACAAGTACGCGGAGCTGGAGGTGCGCGCCCTCACCGGCGCAGGCGCCCACTGATCACGGCACCTGTCGAGGGGTCCCCTGTTGACGTCCCACGTCAACAGGGGACCCCTTCGGCGATTTCGGCGGTCGGTAGGCTGAGCCGCATGAAGGTTGCTGAGCGCTTTGGTTCCGATCACCGCGTCCTCGTCACCGGCGGAGCTGGCTTCGTCCCGTCACACCTGGTGGACGCCCTGATCGCCCGAGGCTGCACGGTGGTGGCGCTGGACAACTTCGTGACCGGCTCCAAGGAGAACGTCGCCCACCTGCTGGACCAGCCGACCTTCACCCTCGTCGAAGCGGACATCTCCGACGGTCTGCCGACCCACCACCCGGCGCTGGCCGAGCGGTTCGACGCGATCCTGCACATGGCCTCTCCGGCCAGCCCCACCGACTTCGCCCAACTGCCGGTGGAGATCCTCCGGGTCGGCTCGGTCGGCACCCTGCACCTGCTGGAGCGCGCGGTCGCCGACGGTGCCCGGTTCCTGATGGCCTCCACCTCCGAGGCGTACGGAGACCCGAAGGAGCACCCGCAGCGGGAGACCTACTGGGGCAACGTCAACCCGATCGGGGTCCGCAGCGTCTACGACGAGGCCAAGCGCTTCTCCGAGGCCGCGACGATGGCGTACCACCGCTACCGCGGGCTCGACGCGGCGATCGTCCGGATCTTCAACACGTACGGCCCGCGGATGCGCCCGGACGACGGCCGCGCCATCCCCACCTTCATCTCCCAGGCGCTGCGCGGCGAGCCGATCACCGTGCACGGCACCGGCAACCAGACCCGGTCGATCTGCTTCGTCGAGGATCTGGTGCGCGGCATCCTGCTGCTGCTCGACTCGACCGAGACGGGCCCGGTCAACTGCGGCACCGAGCACGAGCTGACCATGCGGCAACTCGCCGAGTTGATCGTGTCGCTCTCCGACAGCACCTCGAAGGTGACCTATGTCACCCGCAGCTCGGATGACCCGGAGATGCGCCGCCCGGATCTGACGCTCGCTCGCGAACTGCTCGGATACGAGCCGTCGGTCGCGCCCGAAGATGGCCTGCGACGCACGATCGAGTACTTCCGGTCGCGGCTAGGGTAACCGGATCTCCGCGTACCGCCTGCCGCTGAGTGTCGCCTGAAGGCGGCAGTGGCTCCCGCTACGTACCCTGATTTACATGTCCGCGACCTCGTCTGCCGGCGTCCCGCATCCGTACCTGCACCGCAGCGCCGGGCGCGCATCGGTGCCCGGCCCCGATCGGGGCGCCTCCGGGCGTGCCCGTCCGACCGAGGCTCGCTTCTACCCGTCGTACGACGAGGAACAGCCCCGGCCCGGCGGCCCGGCGGGGCCGACCGGGCCTGGCGGCCCGGGTGCGTCCATCTCGG
Source organism: Micromonospora sp. NPDC047753 (assembly GCF_040642735.1). Taxonomy (NCBI): domain Bacteria; kingdom Bacillati; phylum Actinomycetota; class Actinomycetes; order Micromonosporales; family Micromonosporaceae; genus Micromonospora; species Micromonospora sp. NPDC047753. The sequence goes on from NZ_JBEYSL010000209.1 coordinate 10,956, forward strand.
AGCCATCGAGCGATGCCACTGCGACGAGCGGCGTCGGCACTGCACCGCTCACTCGTCAGCATC
>NZ_JBEYSL010000210.1:0-11012 GCF_040642735.1 Micromonospora sp. NPDC047753
GCCGGGCGGCCGCGCTGTGGTTGCCCTGGTTGTCGAAGAGCACGGACAGGGTCTCCAGGTACGGCAGGGCACCACCGCGCGCCCTCGTCAGTGGCCCGAGGACCGTGGTCACCAGGTCGGTGATGGCGTCGCGGTCACGCAGGAGCACGGGGAACACCAGCAGGTCGGCGGCATTGAGTACGGGCGTGGTGAAGCCGAGCCGGACGGCGTAGTCGAGGGTGTGGCGGGCCTCATCGAGTGACGTGGCCAGGCCATGCACCCCCGGTTGGGTGCGGCCGACGGCGATCTGCCATGTGCCCGCACCGAGTTCGGTCAGGAGCAGGTGGGCGAGCTCGGCCGCGATGCCCCGTAGCCCGCCGGCACTGATGCAGACCACGTCGCCGTCGCGGAGGGTGGTGAGGGTGTTACCTTCGCCGAACCTGGAGGCCAGCGCGGCATCGATGCGGTGCGTGATGCCGGAAGTCAGGTCGGCTGCACGGGCGATGAGGACGGTATGGGTGGCCGACAGGCGGAGGCCGTAGCGGTGTGCGCGCTCGGCCAGACCGCCCGGGTCGGCACGGCCGGTGAGCAGGTCGTTGACGAACATGGCACGTTCGTTGTCGTGGCGATCCAGTTCGGCACGGTTCTGCCGGGTGTACCCGTCCACTGCGTCGGTGAGCAGGACACGGGCGGTGTCCAGCAGTGTCTCGGCGCGGGAGTGCACGGTGACGGCGGTGTCGGTCGACACGGCGGGGGTGGCGCTCCAGTGGGCAGTGGTGGCATCCAGCAGACCGGTGACAAGCTCGCGCAGCGTCAGCCCTTCATCCGCTGCGCGGGCACCCAGGTTGACCGCTGCCTGACGCCGGGCACTGGCCGCGACGTACAGCAGATCCTGGCAGTTGGCCGCCAGCCAATTGGCGTCGTTCATGGGCTGTTCCTCGTCGGCGTGCTGGTGGCGGCCGGTGAACGGCTGCCACCAGCCTCAGGTTTACACACCGATGTCGCGGCGGTCGAACACGACGACTCCGGCGACCGTGGTTGCCGCCGCGAGAAGCACGAGGGTGAGAAGCTCGGTCGGGTGCCAGCCGGTGTGCAGCGGGTCGGTGCCGATGAAGTAGTGAAATGGTGAGAGCCAGCGCACCCAGTGCCATCCGTCGATCATGCCGCCGATGGCGTTGGCCATGTAGGTGGCCACAGCGAGGCCACCGGTGACCGCGAGGACGGCGGCCCGCTTTCCGGTGGCGGCGCCAACCAGGAAGGCAGTGCCGGCGAAGCACCACACCAGGGCGACCAGGCCGACGGACGCGGCAGCGACGTTGGACAGGGCGATGTCCATGCCGATCCAGGGAACGATGATCATCAGCAGGATCCCGGGGATGGCGGCGATCCCGGTGACCGCGCTGCCGGCGGCGGCCACCCGTTGCCAGGCGAAAGCGGCACGCGATACCGGGTTCGCCAGCATCAATTCCATGCCACCGTCCTCCTCCGGCCGAGCGATCGTGCGGGCCGCCAACGTGATGGCGCACATCAGGACCAGCAATGGGCCGACCAGGCTGAAGATGGTCGCCTGCAGATAGCCGGCCGGTGAGAGCATGTCGGCGATGCCGAGGAAGTCCAGCATGCCCTGGGGCAGCGCGTCCTGCTTCAGCTCCGCGGCTCCCTGGAACTGGCTGTAGAACGAGGTGTATATGGCGGTGAAAGCGGTGACGCCGCCGGCCCAACCGATCAACGCGAGGCGGTCGTCACGCCAGGTCTTACGCACCAGCGCGGGAAGCATCGCCGGCCCCTTCCCCGTGGTAGTAGAACGACAGGAACGTCTCTTCCAGGTCCGGTTCGGCCGACAACATGTCCACCACCTGATGACGCGCCGCCGCCTTGATCAGCGGGTCGATGCGGCCGTCGACTGTGCATTACAGCACCGGGCCGGACACCACCACGTCGCTGACTCCGGGCAGGACACTGAACTCTGCCGGGTCCACCGGGTCATCGAAGTGAATCTCGACGGCGCGGACCGCCCGCTTTCCGAGTGACTCAACCCGCTCGACCGCGGCCAACTGGCCGTCGCGCACGATGGCGACCCGGTCGGCGGCCTGCTGCACCTCGGCGACCACGTGAGAGGACATGAAGACGGTCTGGCCCGCAACGCTGGCGTCGCGGACCATGGCCAGGAACTCCTGCTGCATGAGTGGATCCAGCCCACTGGTCGGCTCATCCAGGACCAGCACCGCCGGCCGGTGCATGAACGCCTGCACCAACCCGACCTTCTGCTTGTTGCCCTTACTCATCGTCCGTACCGAACGCGAGAGGTCAAGCTCAAGTCGCTCCGCGAAATCGGTGACCTGCGTCCAGGCCACGCCGCCGCGTGCCGCGGCGAAGAAGCGCAGCAGGTCTTCCGCCTTGTCCCGCCCGGGAAACACGAGCTCGCCGGGCAGGTAGCCGATCTGACGGTGCAGTGCGGCCTTGTCCCTGCGGGGGTCGAGCCCGAGGACCGTCGCGTGTCCACGAGTGGGACGCAGGAAGTCCAACAGCAACCGGATGGTGGTGGTCTTCCCCGCTCCGTTCGGGCCGAGGAATCCCACCACCTCCCCGGCGCGAATCTCCAGGCTGAGGCCCTCGATGCCGCGGCGCCGACCGTAGAACTTGGTCAGGTCCTCGGTGAGCAGGGCGATGTCGCTCGTCATACCCACATCGTCGTCGGCATTCCTATCCGGCATCCAGGTCAGGATCCGGCTGACATCACGCTGAGACGGTTGCCGAACATCGGAAGCAGTATCCCGAGCGTCAGCCCGGGTTGCTGCCGGCCGCGAACCCGCCGGGATTGGCCTACATCAGGTGGGCTGGCAAGTCTGGTCGACAGGTCATGTCGTGGGGCTTCTGGGGGCAGCGACGGGTGCTCCGCCCTGCGCCCAATCATCTCTCCAGGCGCTGCGGGCCAGGTCAGTGAGGGGCTGCAGCGCGCGGCTGCGACGGCCTGCAGATCGATTTTGATGTGGGCGGGATGCGGGCCGCGCCGATCCGGATACCGGGCGTACGCGCGGACCACCTTGTAGCCGAAGTGCCGCTCGACTCTACTAGGCGTGATGTGACGCAGCCGGTGAGTGGAGATGCTCTGGGGCCGAGCCTCAGCCCACACCTCACCCCACCGATAGACCCTTATTCACGAAGAACCCGTTCGATACGCGTAGGCCCGCAAGGCGATCGCGAGTGATCTGGACGGCGTCGTCGATCAACGAGAGACGAGAACCTGTCTCCATCGCCACGGTAACGAGGCCCACAATGCCACACAGGAGGAATTTTGCTTCGACAGTTGGATCGACCGTTGGCGAGATGAGTCGCTTCAGCCGGGCTTCTTCGAGGTAGTCGGTGATCCTGGCATGCCACCCGGACAAGCGACCGCCGAAACCCTTGTGGTCAGAAAACTGCTCGCCGAGTTTGATCGCCACCCGGGCCAAGGGGCTGTAGAGCACGTTTGTGGTGACGTGCTGGGCAACCCACAGGATCGCGTCAAGCGGATCGTCGGCGAGACGTCGGGAGCCCATGAAGACACCGCCCGGATACGCGAGATCCATCACGGCCGACGCCAGCGTCTGTTTGGTGGGAAAGTAGTAGGTGACCAGCGATTTCGAGGTACCGGCTAGCTCTGCGATGTGTTTGATGCTCGCTTGCTCGTAGCCCGCCTCATCGAAGGCGCGAACCGCGGCTTCAAGGATTTCAGGTGCGGCGTTTTCCTCTCGGTTGTCACTCAGACTGACCTCCACCGCCCGCAGAGCGGTATGCCTCGGAAATTCACTCTCGGTGACGCTCATAAGTCTTCCGATCCTCCCCGATGGAACGAAGTGCAGCGCGAGCTTTATGCCTCCGCCGACAGCGTCGCCGTTGATGAAGGCGAATATGACGACTTTAGACCCTGGACGGTCGGTCAGGGCAACACTTCCCAGCAGGGAAGCCAACAATTAGGGCTTGACCTGCCCGGATGCACGTGAGATTGGGCTGCTGTGGCGGGAGCCGCTCTGCCGATCGCGTGCGACTCCGACGCGGGCTTCGCCGAGCAGGTCGGCGGCCAGAAGGTGGCATGGTCTATACAGGGCGCTCACGGGTGCTGCATCGCAAGCCCGCCAACGGCTGCGACCTGCCCACCTGGAAGCAGGACCTCACGTCGAACACCGCGCCATGAGAGCCGGAGTCGAACGCGCTCTGCCAGAATGCAGTGCTTCCAGACCCCTGCGCGACCACCTACGCCCCGCCCACACATAGGCGCTGATCACCGACCTCACCCCAGGCAACGTCGTCACCTGTTGCGAGACATTCCTCAGGCGATACGGGATTGAGACATTCCCTGACCGTCCGTCCAGCAAATAGCTTCCCAACACGCGGCATCGACGCCGCAACTCGAGGAAGGGAAGCATCAATGAAGAAGCTCATGACGACCCTGGCGGCGTTCGTCGTCGCGGCAAGTGTCGTCGTCGCACCTCAGGCGGCGAACGCCGCACCCGTGGTGCCGGCCAGCAGCATCGCCAGGAGCCACGAAGCGACCACCACCACGGCCCCGACTCCTGTCGCTCCGAAATTGTTCGAGACCGGCGAGTACGACTACTTCTGCCTCGGAGCCGATGGCAGTGGTTTCTGGCTCTCGCAGGGAGAGCCCACCACCAACTGTCACGGTAGCTACCTGCTGAAGTACATCGACGGGAACCAGGTTGGGAGCTACAACCTCGCCTACGGAGGAGGAGCTGCACAGACTCCACCGTGGAACACCGGATGCGTCCTGGCGCTCGCCGGCGGGGTCGCGCTCTTCATCTTCCCGCCGACCGGAGCCGTGGCGTGGGTCGTACAGGGTGGTCTGGCTGCCGCTGGCCTTCTCACGTCGTGCGTGGTCTAGTGCTCTGACCACAGACCTGCGGTGTGTGGGTCAGGCTGCCGCTCGTACGGCCGTCTGGCCCACCGTCGTTCAGCGTTCGGAACCGTCACAACACCGAAGGATTCGACTCGCCGTAACCGAAGTGCCTGACTGGCAGGCCGGCGGTGTTCATCCTGTCCTTGCGGCTTCAAGTCCAAGCCGGCTAATAACGGTCTGCAGTTCAACGTGGACTGTAGCCGGGTTGGCGACTTCCTGGTCACGGACGAGGCGGCTGACGACCTCAGCATCGGGAGTCAGCTCTTTCGATAAGATCTGGAGACCTCTCGTGACCCGAACTTTCGCACGCCTCCTCCGCCGACCAGGCGGCGCACCATTGCGGCGCTGTGGCCGGTCATCCGAGAGGTCCCAGTTGACAACATCCCTTCAGCCCTGAACCTGCTGCAGGGAACTTCTGAAGGGCAGCCCACATCGGGGAGATACCAGGGACGCGCGCGCTCGAACCGCCACGAGGATTGGGTTGGCACGTCCGCAAGAGTCCGCTGGTGATGCCTTCGCGCCGGGCCCGTCAGCACCCTGTAGCCGGGAGGGGCCTCATTCCTTCTAGTGATTTGCGAACGGATGGGGATACTGCTCATCCTCATCCTGATGCCATCGGCCGCCGTTGCGTGGAGACAGAGCCGAGGCGGTCGCCGACATTGCTCAGATCGCCTTACACCCCACCGAATTTCTGTGGTTGGATGGAGTCTTGGCGTAGGTTACTGAGCTAGGGCACTTCACTCTGGGCGGCATTCAACACGGGCCGGCAGTCATAACCCGCCCTACTCAATTGCCGCGAGCGCAACACCAACAGCCCTCGCCTCGCCTGAGAAACATTTAGGCGAGGGCGGAACTGGGAATGCGACACCAGCGTGGCAACACGTGGCATTATTCGTGAGCCTGCGCGACTCGCCCTACCTTCGCTACCCATGCCCCACTCAGTGTGACCGCGAAGGCGAGAACAGCAAGCATCCACGCGAGCCAAGAAGGACCGTTAGGACGTACTACGGTCCATACAACGATCAAGGACCCGATCACCACTACCGCCAGGGTTACCAGGTAACCGACGCCCGCAGCGCTAGCTGGGATAGGCAGACGAGTTCCGGAGGATTTCGCCGCGATACGGCTAACCACTCCCACAAAGAGGGCTGCAGCGACGAGGAAAATGCCTGCGACCTGCTGCGAAAAAAAGGCACTCGCCACGATCGCAGCACCCGCGATTGCCCCGGTTATCCCGTAAAACCACCATGGAGCGACACTCTGGCGGTCAGCCATATTCGACCGGGCAAGCGATTCTTGGTTTTCTGCTGAGGCCCGTCCCATAGCCGCAAGTCAACACCTGGCCCCATGTCGTGTCAAGCGGGCCGAGCGGCGATCGAGTGCTGTCTCGTCGTGCCGGACCAGTGGCGTTCTAACGGTGGAGGCGGAGAGAGAGCGCCACGGAAGGGTCGCGTGGAGGCTGGCGGTTGCCCCCGATCCTGGCCTACTTCGGAGGCAGCCGGCCACACCGTCCGGGTCGGTGTCAGCTGCCACACGTCCTTCGAATCTCCGAGCGCACCGGAGCCGTGATGAGGACGATCGCTGCCGGCATTGGGGCGGCAGGGTGGGTTTACGGCAGGTGGGCAGGGAAGCCTGGTCGGCGATGTTCGTGTCGTGCCTGGTGAAGGAGCCCCATGGCTGGTAATCCCTCTCGTCCGCACCGTTTCTTGTTCGGCCGTCGTAGCTGGCCGGAGACCCGCCGGATCGGTGACGTGTTGCGCACCGAGACCGTCGGCGGGGCGCTGCTGCTGGGCGCGGCGGTGCTGGCCCTGGTCTGGGCGAACTCGGCGTGGGCGTCGGCCTATCAGGATTTGGGGGCGCTGCAGGTCGGGCCGCGCGCGCTGCACCTGGATCTGACCCTCGCGCAGTGGGCGGCCGATGGCCTGCTGGCGATCTTTTTCTTCGTCGCTGGGCTGGAACTCAAGCGTGAGTTCGTCGCCGGTGACCTGCGCGACCCCCGCCGAGCGATCATGCCGATCGCTGCGGCTCTGGGCGGCATGGCCGCACCGGCACTGATCTACACGGCGATCAACGCGGGCACCGCCCGCGGGGCGTTGTCCGGGTGGGCGGTACCGACCGCCACCGACATCGCGTTCGCGCTCGCCGTGCTCGGGGTCATCGCCACCCACCTGCCCGCTGCGCTGCGCACCTTCCTGTTGACGCTCGCCGTCGTCGACGACCTCCTCGCCATCGTCATCATCGCGGTGTTCTACACCAGTTCCCTGCACCTGCTGCCGCTGCTGGCCGCTCTGGTGCCGCTCACCGGGTTCGCGGTGCTGGTGCAACGCCGCGTGCGGTCCTGGTGGTTGCTGCTCCCGCTGGCCGCGGCCACCTGGACGCTGGTGCACGCCTCGGGTATCCACGCCACCGTTGCCGGCGTACTGCTCGGGTTCATGGTGCCGGTGCTACGCCGCGCCGACGGCCCCGGTCCTGGCTTGGCCGAGCACTTCGAACACCGGTGGCGACCACTGTCGGCCGGCGTCGCGGTGCCGGTGTTCGCGTTCTTCGCCGCCGGGGTGTCGCTGGCCGGCGCCGGCGGGCTTGGCGCGACCCTACGGGACCCGGTGACCATCGGCATCGTCGCCGGTCTGGTCCTCGGCAAGTGCGTCGGCGTGCTCGCCGCGACGTGGCTGGTGCAGCGGGCCACCCGCGCTTCCCTCGGTGACGGAGTCAGTTGGTGGGACGTGCTCGGTCTGTCGCTGCTGGCCGGCGTCGGGTTCACCGTGTCGCTGCTGATCGGCGAGCTCGCGTTCGGCGCGGGCAGCGAGAAGGACGAGCACGCCCGCATCGGCATCCTGGCCGGATCGTTGATCGCCGCGCTGCTGGCCACCGTGGTGCTGCGCATCCGCAACCGCCACTACCAGCGGCTGCGCGCGGTCGAAGAGGCCGACGCGGACGCCGACGGCGTTCCGGACATTTACCAACGGCAGGACTCCGACGCGCCGCGCTGACCGTCACCGTACTTCCTGCCGAGTGCGGGCAGGGAGTACGGTGACCCACAGGTGTGCCGGGAAGTCTGGTCGGCGGTCATTGATCCACGCCCGCCCGGAAGGCCCCATGCGATGACCGATCCCGCGCTTCGCGCTGTCGACCTCACCAAACGGTACGGCCACCTGACCGCTCTCGATGCGTTGAACCTGAACGTCATTCCCGGTGAGGTGTTCGGGTTCCTCGGTCCCAACGGTGCCGGCAAGTCGACCACCATCCGCCTCCTGCTCGGCCTCGCCCGACCCACCGCCGGGCGGGCCGAGGTGTTCGGCGTCGACGCCGCCGACGTCGCCCGCGCCCACCGGCACCTTGCCTACGTACCGGCCGATGTGGCGTTGTGGCCGCAACTGACCGGTGCCGAGATCCTGCACCTGCAAGCCCGCACCGGCCCGGGAACGGACCTGGCCTACCGCGACGAACTCGTCGAACGCTTCGCCCTCGACCCGTGGAAACCGGCCCGCACCTACTCGACGGGTAACCGGCAGAAGGTCGCCCTGATCGCCGCGTTCGCCACCCGGGCCCGACTGCTGGTGCTCGACGAGCCGACCAGCGGCCTGGACCCGCTGATGGAACGGGAGTTCCGCACGGCGGTCCGGCAGGCCCGCGACCGCGGGCAGAGCGTCTTCCTGAGTTCCCATCAGCTCGCCGAGGTCGAGGCGGTCTGCGATCGGGTCGCCATCCTGCGCGCCGGCCGGCTCGCCGAGGTCTCGACGATCAGCGACCTGCGGGACCTGCGCCGTGCCGAAGTGACGATCACCTACACCGGCATCGCACCTGACCTGAGCGTGATCCCCGGCGTCGTGGGGGTGGAACCGGCCGGCGAGCGACGACTGCGGTTCACCCTGAGCGGTGAGCCCGGCCCCGCACTGCGGGCGCTCGCCGCCGCGCAGGTGACGGCCCTGAGCATGCGGGAGCCGAGTCTGGAGGAGATTTTCCTCGACTACTACGGAGCGGAGGCGGCTCGATGAGTCTCGACACCCTTCCCGCCCCAGCCAACCCCCAATTGACATCGGATTCCGCGCCAGGCCGGGCTGTCACGTGGTTGGCCATCCGCCAGGTTCGACGCGGCGCACTCATCATTGTCGGCCTGGCCGCCGGGATGACCGCGCTGGTCGCCGCGACTCACGCGCAGGTGATGGCCGACCCGGCGGCGGCCGGGAGCCTGCGGGCTCTGGCCGGCAACCCGGCGATCCGGACCCTGTTCGGCGCCCCGGTCGGCCTCGACAACGCCGGCGGGTTCACCGTGTGGCGGGTCGGCACCGTCATCGCGGTCCTGCTCGGCGCCTGGTCGGTTCTGGCGACTACCCGGATCACCCGTGGCGAGGAGGACGCCGGCCGTTGGGACCTGCTGCTGTCCAGCCGTCTTCCGGCACCAGCCGTCCTGCTGCGCCATCTCGGACCCGTGATGGTGGTCAACGCCGCCACCGCGACCGCCATCACTGCCGTCCTGCTGCTGTCCGGAACCGAACCGGCAGGTGCCCTCCTCCACGGTGCCGGCACCGGCCTGCTCGGGATGTTCCTCACCGCGGTTGCCGCAGTGTCCGCCCAGGTCTTCCCCGCTCGGTCGCCGGCCACCGGCGCAGCGGTGGCGGTGCTGGGCTGCGGCCTGCTGACCCGGATGATCGGCGACGGCGTCACCGGACTCGGCTGGCTGCACTGGCTCTCGCCGTTCGGGCTGCTGTCCCTCAGCGGTCCCTACGTCCACAACCGTGTTCTGCCGCTGCTCCTGCTCGCCGCCGCCACCGCGCTCATCACCGTTCTGACCCTGACCGCAGCCCGACTCCGCGACATTCGCGACGGTCTGATCCCCGCAGCACCCGGACGGCGCCCGCGAACCCTGCTACTGGACAGCGCGGAAACGTTCGCAGCACGCCGGGTGTCGCGGCCGCTGACCGGCTGGCTGATCGGTGTCGGCGCTTACTACCTGGTGATCGGGTTGACCGCAGTGTCGGTCACCGAATTCCTGCGCGACAATCCGGCCCTGGCCGACGGGGCCTCCCAGGCCGGCTTCGACGGGTTGGGCAGCATCAGCGGATTCACCGCGACCCTGTTCGCGATCCTGGCCATGCCCGCCGGTGGCTTCGTCACCGTCCGGATGGCCGCCTTCGTGACCGCCGAGACCGACCGGCGACTGACGCTGCTCGCGAGTCAACCGATCACCCGGACCCGGCTGATCGGCGCCGAGCTGGCGGTCACCGCGTTGGCCGCGGCAGTCCTGGTCACCGGCGCCGGTCTGGCGACCTGGCTCGGGGTCACCGCTATCGGCGGCGAACTGGAGGCAGACGCCGCACTGCGCGGCACCTGGAACATTCTCCCGCTCGTGCTGCTCAGCCTCGGCGCGGCGGTGTTCGCGGTCGGCTGGACACCAGGCTGGACGATGCTCATCGGCGGCCTTCCCACCACCGGCGGGTTCCTGCTGCTGGTGACCGCCGAGAGCGTCGCGGCACCGGACTGGGTACGCGACCTCTCACCGTTCGCGCACCTCGCGCCCGTACCCCTCACCGAGGCCAGCATCGGCGCCCCCGCAGTCATGCTGGCCACAGCAACAATCCTGACCGTGCTCGGCGTCGCCGGCTACCACCGCCGAGACCTGCGTTCCTAGAGCAGATCGCCTGCGCTGGCGGTAGGGCTGCCAGGCCGGGCTGGTCTCGATCACCGGGCCGCTCGGGATTCGACCACTGCGGCGCGCTGGGTTGTCGCTGCGAAGATCGGCGCCCATCTGCTGCCCGTGGCAACGGCACCCCGGCGAGGGCGGTGCGCAGCCGGTCGATGTCCAGTCGCCCGCAGGCGAGGGCGTCGTACAACGCCCCGTGACCCCGACGGTGCTCACCCACCAGCGACAACTCCGCCAACGACCGGACCGGCCGTCGGCGCACAACACCGCGTCGGCAAGCTCGAACAACGCATCCGCCCGCGAGGTCAAGCACCCGTAGAGCTCCCGCCGGAACCTCGCCAACCAACCAACATCTCCGGGTCTCACAACAGATTTCCCACCGGTGGGATTCCGCTTCTGCCGAAACGAGGAGTTGGCTTGGCGCGGGGCCGGGAGGCCCCGCGCCGTGGTTATGGGGCGAGGGAGGCGACACCCGCGCCGGTCGGTTGGGTGAAAATA